>NZ_JASJFG010000250.1:0-8032 GCF_030065375.1 Microcystis sp. M49636_WE2
AGAACCGCCTAAACAGACGAGGAAGACGAATATTCCCACAAATTTGTTCTGATCTAGCGAGATGAGAAATCGTTTAACAATTGGTAGAGCCATAGCTTTTTAATGTATTCCCAGATTCTTTACATTTTAGCGGTCAAGAGTTATTCTCTCCCTTGAAATCCTAGACTATGAAGTTGTGTTCAGGAGTGAAGGGAGCGAGTTGCCCCTCAATTATCGGAAGTTATCGAATTGATTGCTAAGGTTGAGAATTGTATTGGTAAAACTCGTAATATCCCGGATGGGTTGGGTAATAATATTAAAAGCGGCGAAAATTTCCCCTAATAGGGTGCGGGTAACGATAATTACGTCCTGATCTTCTAAGGGAACATTTTGCGAGATATCTCCTCTAACTGCCGCTATCGGACTCAAAGTTTGACTAACAATTCCCCCTTTGGCACTATCAAAACGGAGCAGAGACACTTCATTGACATTAATCCGCAGGCGATCGGAAACCGGTAAACTAGCCACCACATCGAGGAAGGTACTGCCATTAGGAATCGAAACATTTCTCAGGGCAATTCCCGAAGGAACTAAGGGAGCTAAAACCCTGATCGTGATATTCTGCTGGGCGAGGGTGGTTCTCGCCACCAATGTGCCATTATATCCCGTCTCTTGGCCCACTTCTAACTTGGAAACAATCACGGCATCGCCCCCTTGCAGACGCAGATCTGGCAAGCGTTCCCCTTTAATTAAGGGAGTATAAAGGTCAAGTTTCTCCTCTAATACTGTACCATCGACTAAAACCCGACGGACAACGATCGAACGCAGATCGGCTCTGGGGGTGCCGCCACCCGCGGCCAAAAGTACCTGCGCTAGGGGAGTATTAGGAGCAACACTATAAAACCCCGGTCGCTGTACCTCTCCCAGAATGGTTAACTGGACGGGACGCGGACCGGTTAGAAAGGCAATGACTTCTGGTTCCTCCCGCAAGTATTTTCGCCCCAATTCCAGGCGGATTTTAGTTTGCACTTCGTCTAAAGTCAAGCCCAACACGGGAATACGCCCTAAAATCGGCACCAGAAAATTACCATCGGGATCCACAGGACTTGAGGAATTAAATTCGGGAAAATCGGGAACCGAGACAGTAATTTGATCGCCGATATCGAGTCGATAGGACTGAATTTGTCGGAATTGGCGATTATTGGGAGAGTAACCCGGTGGACTGTAGCCAGCGGGGGGAATCGTGTTTTCAGGAAAGGTGGGATTAGGGGGTTGGGGGGGCAAAAATTCCAACCCGGCCCCCGGTTGAGTCTGGGGTATGGACAAAGGACCCTGGGCCTTGAGGCTCTCGGAGTCAATTATCCACAAGAACCCTGTCAGACCCAACCCTGATAGGGCTATGGCCCCGGTTCTCAATAAACTAACTGGCAAAAACTTGTTGAGCGTTGGTGGAATCATACAGATCTGTCAATTTTTGGGTTCTGACGATGATAATTTATTTTCTGGGAGTTATAGTCATTTCAATTAAGATTGAGAATATCAATGCCAGAGTTCATAAGGGTTTCACTGGTCTAGATTGTATCAGACTTATCTGAAATGGCTATACCTAGTGGGAGAGGAACAAAGAAGCTATTAAGGGCTAGAAAAGTGCCTTGAGCTAGTTTTTTTTAAAGAGATGGTTAGGAGCAGAAAAACTACTTTTCTTTTTTAGACTCAGGGAGAGAAGTTAATTGACTTAAGACATTTTGTTCTAAGTTACTTTGAACTTCCTTGGCGAGATTGAGAGCAAAGGGAGTGAGAGTTTGCAGTTCTTTCGTCGGTTCTAAGGGAATCACTAAGGAAACGGCTATCCAGGGTACTCTCTGTCTTTTTAATTGCGCCCATTGGTCAAGCCAATACCAAACAGAGGAATCGTAATGACCACCACCTAGCCAAGCATACCACTGCACCACGGCAAAGGTGTTTTGTGTCCAAGCCCGATAGAATCGAGCCGTGGCCTTTCCTCCCGACCGGGTGGGAATTGATAGCTCGGTTGTTTCCCCCTGATTCCAACGACTAATCGAACTGATATCCGACCATTCTAATCCTGGTTGATTTTTATAGTATATCTGTGGCTTTAAAAGCACGGTGATCCTCTTGCCTTCAGGAGTTTCCACCACTTGTACCGACCATTTTCCCTCACCGATTTCTACTTGGCTCTGGTCGATGGTTTTCAGGTCAGAGAACTCGATTCCCGATTTTTGTAAGGCCTGCATTTTCTGCATATTACCGATTCTCGGTTGCTCCACCCAAGACCAATGGCCAGAAATTAAATTGGGCAAGATACCCCCTAAAATCAATAGCAGCAGCAGGCACAACAGGAGTAGATAATTACCCGGTAGCTTTTTTTTGATTTTATCTAACACTAAAGTTACCTCGGCTGGAATTTTTTGACTAATCACCTTTGTTACCTTCCTCTTGAGCTAGGGACTGTTTCTTGGCTGCGTCCCGATACTGCATGATTTGGAAGACCAAAAGGATCAGTAATAACATAAAGACGGAGTATAAATCACCCCCCCAGCTATCGTGGAGTAATTTAAAGTTTGCCTCTTGTCCTGTGCCGTGAAACCAGGCTAAAAGCGAGTTACGAACGATATTAGCCCCGACACTAATTCCAAAGGCACTGAGGAGCATAAAGCGGGTTTTACGACCGTTTTCGATGGTATCTGTCCAATGGAGCAGCAGCAGCGTGACGTAAAGACTGGTAAATAACATTTTCAGCCCCGCACAGTAGGGGGCGACCTCCACCATCCTACCTTCTACCGCTACATAGATACCGTCAACGGAGACATCTAAGCCCGCTTGCTGAAGAATAAAACCGGCGCAAGCGGCAATAAAAACCTGTAGGGGTAGGGTATAGGGAGTGATCAGGTAGGGGATAGGATTAGGAGTCGCTAAAGCTGTTAAAAGTAGGGGAAATCCCTGTAATTTAAAACCTTCCGTTCCTTTTAACCAGAGACAGATGCCCGCTAAAATAATCGGAAAAGATATACTAACCCAAAGGGAGGAACCGAGGAGATAAAAAATCGCTCCTAGGGTTAACAAAAACGCTCCGAGGGGATGGGAGCGATCTTCGAGGCGCTGCCATTTTTTACGATTCTGCCAGACAATATAGGCGGCGTAGGGAAGGCCGATCAAGCCGTGGCTAAAGTATTCGTGTTCGATGCTGATCGATTTATTCAGCCAACCGTCGTACCAATGAAAGATCACCGGACCGTAGATAACCGCCAAGAAAGCGATAATCAGCCAAGATTGCCAATTTTTCTGGGAGACGGGGGATAGGGAAGGACTAATACCCATAGGACAGAGCGATTTAGTGACAAATTCTGAATTTATGTTACCCGATGATCGCAGTAATCTGTTCAACAACCATTTCAATTTGCTCCTCCCTGATACCGGGGTACATGGGGAGAGAGACAATTTCTTCACAGAGAATCTCTGCATTAGGAAAGCCTCCCTGTTGATAACCCAGGTAGCGATAGGCCGGTTGCAGATGACAGGGAATCGGATAATGAATGCCGGTTTGAATACCGACGGCAGTTAATTGTTCTTGTAGTTGTTGGCGCTCAACGGGACAATGGGGGAGAATGCGAATAACGTAGAGATGATAGACATGACCGGTTTCGGTTTCGTCTCGTATGGGTAAAATGCCCTTATCGGCTAAAGGAGCCAAAAGCCGGTCGTATTGTCTTGCCGCTCGATGACGGGAGCGATTCCAACTTTCCAGATGGGGTAATTTAATGTTTAAAATGGCGGCTTGTATGCTATCTAAACGGCTATTAGTGCCGATATCGGTGTGGAAATACTTGCTCGGTGCGCCATAATTTCTTAAACTGCGGGCTTTTTGGCTAATTTCAGGATCATTGCTCACTAACATTCCGCCATTGCCAAAAGCACCCAAATTTTTACTGGGATAAAAACTAAACCCCGCCGCCACACCGACACTGCCGGCGCGATAACCTTCTCTACTGGCTAAATGGGCCTGGGCTGCATCTTCAAAGATAATCAGATTATAGCTGCGGGCAAAATCCTGTAATTGTTGGGGTGATACCATCTGTCCGTACAGGTGTACGGGTAGAATGGCGCGGGTTTTGGGGGTAATTTTTTGGGCGGCCGCCGCAAGGTCAATTAGGGCCGTATCGAGGTGACAATCAACTAAAATCGGTTTGGCTCCCGCTTGAATAACACCCATGAGGGTAGCGACAAAGGTATTAGCGGGGACTAGCACTTCATCCCCGGCACCGATGCCGTAAGCTTGTAAAGCAAGGGCAAGAGCGGCAGTGCCGGAAGCTACTCCCACAGCATACTCGACTCCGCAAGCTTGGGCGAAGGCGGTTTCAAATTCGGCTAAAGCTTGACCTAAAACAAAATCTCCCCGGTCGATAACTGTTTGGATGGCCTCGGTAATTTTTGCTTGTAGGGGCTGATTTTGCCAAGTCAAATCGACAAAGGGAACTTTGATTAAATTGGAATTCATCTAGTGCTTATGTTATGAAGATATTATTAATTATCAAGAGACTAGCATGGATTTGAGCAAGTTGGCTAGATTAGTAGGCTCTCTTGTCCTTTATCTGATAGATAGTCTTCACTGATCGAGTCTGTCTTTTTCTTTGTGTTCTTTGTGCCTCTGTGGTTTATCCTTTAGAACTGGTGATTATGAGTGATTTTACTGCTTTAACTGCGTTAATTTTGGCCGGTGGCCAAAGTTCTCGTATGGGACGAGATAAAGCTTTGTTATCTTTTCAGGGTCTCTCTTTTCTAGAGAATACTTGTTTAATTGCCCAAGATTGTGCAGTACAGGTGTCTGTGATTACGCCTTGGCCAGAACCTTATGAACTTATCATTCCCCAATGCTGCCGGATAATCAAGGAACCTCTCCCCACTAGGGGTCCTTTATTGGCCTTTGCCTTGGGATTAACTTTTGTATCAACCGATTGGGTTTTATTGCTCCCTTGCGATTTACCTTTACTAACACCCCCAATTATTCAAGGATGGTCAAGATTATTAGCCACTGTACCAGAAAATGCCATCGCTTTGGTTCCCCGGTGCGGTGAGCGTTGGGAACCTCTCTGTGGTTTCTATCATCGTCGTTGTTTAGAATCTTTGCAGACTTATATTCAGCAAGGGGGAACTTCTTTTCAAAAATGGTTAAATGTCTCTGTGGTGGAGGAATTAATTATCGATAATTCCGAGATTTTATTTAACTGTAATACCCCAGAAGATTTAGAGATAATAATAAACTCCCCAGATATTAACCGTAAGAAAACCTAGCACAAAAGGGAGTAAAAGTAAAGAGATCGGCGAAGAAATATTGGATAAATGGCGATAACCATAGTAGAGCATTCCGGTTAGATAACCGCCGGTTACACCGATAATTGCGCCGATAATATCGCCATTTATGGATAAATAGGAAGTGAGCAAAATGACGAGGGAAAAGGGCAAAATTATCAGGCCAGCTAAAAATATATCGCCGGTGAGACTACCATATTTATTACTTAATTTTCTGCCCAACCAACTAGATAAAGTCAGAATAATAAAAGGAAATACTGCCCAGCCTAGTAACAGTAAAAACTCGGATTTAACTGTCCAGTTTTGCCAAGTCAAAGCGATGAAAAAACTGCTGATGATTGCTGCCAATACACCCGTAGCTAAAGCCTGATTACGGTTGAACTTTAAAAAAGCCTCTGCTAGACCGGTCTTGGGTTTGAGCAAAGATGAAAAAGAGATTTTCAGCAAATCAAAAACAATAAAAAGAGTTTTTGACCACTTGATTGATTGCCGTTGTCGATAACTTTTCTGAGGGTCTCTTAATTTATTTGCAATGGCATGATAGCGGCGAAAATTTCCCTGTTGCTTAAATTTATTGGCCGCTATTTGGAAATCTTTTCGTGCTGCCGGCAGTTCCGAGAGTTCCTCTAAAGCTAATCCTCTTTGATAATAGAATTGGGGATTATTTGGGTCAATAGCGATTGCTTTGCCATAAGCTTCTAGGGAGGATTGGGTGTAACCGAGTCGTTGACGGGATAAACCGAGGTAATAGTAAGCTTGGGAACAATCGGGTTTTAACTGCAAAACTTGGCGACAATCGCTCAAAACTTGCCGATCCTGCTGATTATAGTAGTAAACTTCCGCCCGTTGCAGATAGGCCTGCCAAAATTGCGGATTAATTGCGAGCGCTTGCTGGTAAAATGCGATCGCTAGTTGATAATTTTTCTCTTGAGCGTAGCGCCATCCCTGCTGATAAAAATCCTCGGCACTGGGGTGAAAAGTGGGTATTTCCGGGGATAAACTGCGATCATACTCTTTTCTTTTCTCTTTATCGCTCAAAACCCGATAAGCTTGTTCAATTTCCCGAAATTTTGTCACTGCCTCCGGATCATCGGGATTATAATCGGGGTGATATTGCCGGGCCAGACGACGAAAAGCGGCTTTTATTTGATTATTACTGGCATTACGGGGAATTTGGAGGACTTCATAGTAATTTTTCATACTCGAATGCTGGGGGAATTTTCAACTACTTAAAATTGTTGCCAATGGCTCGCCGAAACGACTATCATTGTCAATTAAATAGCTTTTATTGAGAGTTGATCGCTTATGTCTGCCTACACTGCTTCCTCCCTGAAAGCGGAACTCAACGCGCGGGGGTGGCGCTTAACTCCCCAGCGAGAGAAAATTCTGCACGTTTTCCAGAATTTACCGAAAGGCAATCATCTCAGTGCTGAGGAATTGCAGGAATTACTGGACAAACGGGGGGAAGGAATTAGTTTATCGACAATTTACCGCAGTGTTAAACTAATGTCGCGGATGGGGATTTTGCGGGAGTTGGAATTGGCCGAAGGTCATAAACACTACGAACTCAATCAACCCTATCCCCACCACCATCATCATTTGGTCTGTATTCAGTGCAATAAAACCATCGAATTTAACAATGATTCTATTCTCAAACACAGTCTCAAACAGTGTGAGAAAGAGGGTTTTCAGTTAATTGACTGTCAGTTAACGGTGATGGCCATCTGTCCGGAAGCTTTGCGGATGGGTTGGCCGTCGGGAATACCGAGTAATTGGGGCTGTACGCGTTCGCTGGTGGATACTCGTTTCCAAAACTGCGAGATTCCCGAATCAAAGGAACCGGAACCAGAAAACTAGGTATCTAAGCGGACATTCCCAACTGAAAACCGAGAGCTTTTTTCTGCATTAATTGGAAAATATTATAAAATCCGTTGGCGCGGGAAGGGGTAAGACTGACTTTTAAGCCGGTTTCTTCGATAAAATCCGGGGTGACTTGCAGGATTTCCGTGGGAGTCAGTCCATTGAAACCCTCGATTAACAAAGCAACTAAACCCTTGACTAATTGCGCGTCGGAATCCCCTTTGTACCAAACCTGGCCATTTTCGAGGTCGGCAGTGATATAAACTTGGGATACACAGCCATGAACTTTATTAGCGGGTATTTTGGCAGATTCTGGTATTGGTTCTAGTTTTTTAGCAAAAGCTAGTAATTGTTCGTATTTTTGCTTAGGATCGGTACGGCGTTTGAGGCGTTCGACGATGCGATCGAGATTAGACGGGAGCATATTGCGAGTTAAAATAGGAAAAAATTAGCCAATAGCTTTTTTATATTAGCATTCTTGCGGAAGTTGCGCGCTGTGGTTATCGCTGCCAGGGCTACCTTGGTCAGAGCGCCTCGAGGCTATCTGCTAGAATTGGCATCATTGACATCCTCGCCTCCGTAAACGGACGGCGATTCCCAAACCTCACGATTTGGGTTTCTGCTTCTTTCCCGAAGGATTTTTCGCACCTGCCTTAACAGATTTACTCTGTTCTGGTCTTATGGTCGCTCTACAGACTGACACCGCAAGCCCTGCGGCCAAAATGTTTTTACTGGCGTTAATATCTCGGTCATGGTGAGTCCCACAGTCTGGACAATCCCATTCTCGAACATTTAACGGCATTTTCTCAGCAATATACCCGCAATTACTACACCTTTTAGAGCTAGGAAACCATCTATCTATTTC
>NZ_JASJFG010000733.1:0-1671 GCF_030065375.1 Microcystis sp. M49636_WE2
TGGCAAACTCTAGCAGCAGAAACCGTCAACGGAGTCAATCAAGTTTTATGGAAATATAACGATAGTAATCATCTCCACTTGTGGAGTTTAGATAGTAACTGGAATTGGCAATCTTCAAGCGGATGGTGGGGATTAAACTCAACTGAAGCTTTTACCCAAGAAACCAACTTCCAACAAGACTTTAACGGTGATAATCAGATTGGTAATCCCTTACCCAATATAGCTAGTAGTCTAGCGGTTTCTGCTAACTTCCCAGAACCTATTATCGGGTCATCAAACGATGATATTCTCACCGGTACTCTGGACAATGATATTCTAGTTGGTGGCTTAGGTAATGATACCATAACAGGGGGTGCGGGTGGCGATAACTTCACCTTCAATAACCTCAATGAAGGGATTGATACAATTACTGATTTCCTCTCCAGTCAGGGGGATAAAATTACTCTCTCTGCTGCGGGTTTTGGCGGTGGTTTAGCCGCAGAAACTGCGATTACAGCCGCTCAATTTGTATTAGGAACAACTGCATTAAATGCCAGCAATCGCTTAATTTATAATACAATCACTGGAGGACTATTCTTTGATGGGGACGGGACAGGTACAATAGCAGCTATTCAAATTGCAACTCTTAGTTCTAAACCCACTCTTACCGCCTCTGATATACTTGTATTAGTTTAATCTTAATACAGCTTGTAGGGTGCGTGTTTGCGGTTAAAAAGGGCTGTAAGCGTTTTCAACACCCTAGGAGAGGGGAAAGGGGAATTATGAATTATGAATCATGAATTGGGGAGAAGGGAGAAGGGAGCGGGAAGAAGGGAGAGAAAAAGCTAATAACTGATAACTGTTTACTGATAACTGATCACTGATAACTGCTATTCATACAAAATCTCATCAAAACAAGCTTCTCCCACACTGGATAAAGTCCTAGCGGCAGCTTTATCGGTTTTCGACTTCTGCACGAGGGTGCGGAATTGCTGTAGATTGTAACGAGCTTGGAATTTTTTAATCGTGCAGTCGCATAGGTCTTTTGCCACATCGGCAGCTAATCCCTCCCCACGCGCTCTTTGTAAACATTCTTGACGATAACTGTCGAAAGTCGTGGCAGTATTAGAACTTTGGCTAAGGTAAACCGCATTATTAGCCTGTACTGGCAAGGATAAAGCTAATAAACCGATAAAAGTTAGTAAATATCTTTGATTTCTCATCATAATAGCTTTTTTAAGCCTAAAATCCCCCACTAGATTAGAGAACCGCTCCATAAATTATAGATCGATCGCTTGACTCTTGGGTTCCACTCTTGGCAAACTGCCAACTGTTATGCTAGGATAAGTAGTGCTTGATCGGCGCCATCGCCAAGTGGTAAGGCAGAGGTCTGCAAAACCTTTACCCCCAGTTCGAATCTGGGTGGCGCCTTGGCAAATATCGGTAGTCTTTCTTTTATTACCTTGTCTAATTGACATCCTCGCCGCCGTAAAACGGACGGCGATTCCCAAACCTCACGATTTGAGTTTCTGCTTGGGGTCCCGAAGGATTTTTCGCACCTGCCTTAACAGATTTACTCTGTTCTGGTCTTATGGTCGCTCTACAGACTGACACCGCAAGCCCTGCGGCCAAAATATTTTTACTTGCGTTAATATCTCGGTCATGGTGTGTCCCACAGTCTGGACAATCCCA
>NZ_JASJFG010001047.1:0-2278 GCF_030065375.1 Microcystis sp. M49636_WE2
GCATTTCTTTGTCGTAAAACCTGATTATATTGCTGTAAAATATGAACGTATAGGGGTTCTAATTGAATTAATAAAGTATCTAACCAATCTCGGCGAGCTTCCGGACCACCGCGCACTAAATCCAGATCGAGACTAGAAAATTGTACCGCATTAATCACGCCCAAAAAATCAAGATGACGGCGCAGGGGTTGACGGTCACGGATCACGGTACGACGACCGGAAGAACGGAGAATTAAACTTAATTCTGATGCTCCATAAAGACGATTAACCCTAGCAAAAATTCTCGCCTCTGAGTCCGATTCTAGCACCAGATCCCGATCCTTGCTAACTCGATGGCTCTTGAGAGTGGCCAAAAGTTCGATCGCTTCTAGTAAATTGGATTTTCCCTGAGCATTATTGCCCAATAATATTGTTTTTTTGGACTCGAATTTTAGCAACTGTTCGGCATAATTTCTAAAACTGTGAAGGTGCAGGTGTTCTAGATACATTGCAAGTTCGGGGTTGGGGAATTATGAATTATGAATTGTGAATTATGAATTATAAATTATGAAGTGGGGTGTGGGGTGTGGGGTGTTGGGGGTGGGGGAGTGGGGAGAAAAAAGCTGATCACTGATCACTGACTCCTGATTGGGGAATTATGAATTGTGAATTATGAATTATAAATTATGAAGTGGGGTGTGGGGTGTTGGGGGAGTGGGGAGAAAAAAGCTGATAACTGATAACTGATCACTGATCACTGATCATGGCAGGGGTTTGGGGTTAAGTGAATTTGCTATAATTCCCCTTGACAATCAATATTTTATAGTAGCTTTTACCTTGAAAATTCCTTTTTTGTCTTTAAAACAGATTGAAAGTCTATCTAAACTCGCTTTGATTGCTATATTCGCTTTTGATGCTCCTGTTTCCCTCGCAGGACAATTTCCCGATGGCAGAGTATTTTTTGAGAGTTCTCCCACTCTGGTTAATTTCTTCGCTACTTTCCAATCCGTGCGTGCTTGGGGAGCAAAATACTATCTTACCATCGCTCTGCCGCCGTCTCTCGGGGCGCCCTTGGGTAAAGTAACCATACAACAGCAGCCTAATATTCAAACTATTGCTTTTCTTGTTGATCAAACCTTTGCTTTTCTTGGCGATCGCAATCAGCGAGGCGAAAAATTAACCCTAAAATCCACTACCTTTGACCCCAATACTCAGACGATTACGGTCATTTTTGATCCTCCTGTCCCCCCTGGTAATACCGTTTCCATCGGTCTGAAACCAGTACGAAATCCTGATTATGGTGGTGTCTATCAGTTTGGAATTACTGCTTATCCCCCCGGAGACAATTCTCCCGGATTAGCTCTAGGAGTCGGACGTTTAACAATTTACGATGCTGGCGATCGCTGGTAGGCTGTTCCGCGTCTAAACACAGTAATCAGTAAACAGTAAAAAGACAGTAGGAAACCTCAGTTCCCTGACTTCGTTGTACATTTGAAGTCAGGGATTAAGCGTTTGCTTGACCCAAATTCGGAATTGTTTTAATGCCATTGCACTACCGATTTTTTGACTATTTTGTAGCGTTTCTGGAATTTTTTCTATTAGATTAAATTGAGAAAATAGTCGGCTTTGGCAAGATTCAACGTATTCTGATCCTTGCAAAACATTGATTTCCAGTCTCTCCCCATCATATCGCCACAATTCAGGAACACCCAATCGCTCATAATTATTAAATCGAGTTCGCTTAGTGATATCAATTTCAATGGCTAAATCGGGAGGGGGATCAATAGCCAGATCAAGTCGCTTTTTTCCCCTAACGGCAGCACAATTTCCGATATAAAAAGACTCATCTGGTTCTATTCCTTGATCCATTTGCTGATTTTTAAAGGTTGTTGATCCGGCGGGTTCATAGTCTAACTCTAATTCATCCAGGAGAACTTTAACCAAATCCCCGATTAAAACTTTGGTATTTTCATGAATAAAAAGAGGAGTCATTGCTTCTAAAGTTCCCTGACTATAAGATAGACGAATTGACCGTCGCTCTCCCAATTCGTCAAGAATTTTTTCATAATCTTGCCAAGTGAGTGAAGTTAACAACAGGCGGTCGCCTGGGGTAACAGTTAGTTGTTTTAATGCTAATAACATCAGAATTTGTCGCCTAAGTTGTTATGATTGGGCGGTTTAGTCAGTATTTAACTTTTTTCTACCTTAGACTATATATAGCAGTTTTCATCAGAATGAGGCATGGGCAAGGGGGTTAAACTCTTTGTTGGCAAAACTTGTCGATACCTCAGTAACGTGA
>NZ_JASJFG010000080.1:0-4914 GCF_030065375.1 Microcystis sp. M49636_WE2
AGGTGCTTTTCATTACCCGACGATTTTCGAGGACATAAGAAATACCGGAAGGAACCCGCAAATTATCCTCTAAAACGTACCATTGACCATCTTTATCGCGGACTAAATCGGTTCCCGTGATGTGACACCAGATACCTCCGGAGGGTTTCAGTCCCAGACAGGGTTTAAGAAATCCCGTCGCCGAGGCGATTAATTCGGGGGGAATAATGCCATCTTTAATGATTAATTGATCATTGTAGATATCGGAGAGAAAAAGATTGAGGGCTTTGATGCGTTGTTTCAGTCCTCTTTCTAAATAATCCCAGTCCTCAGCCGAGACAATTCGGGGAATAATATCAAAAGGAAAGATTTTTTCTACCCCTTGATTGTCGCTATAGACATTGAAAGTCACCCCCAATTCAAACAGGGCCGACTGAGCGGTTTCCCGGTGTTGTTGAAGTTCTCGGGGTGGCAGATTCTGCAGCCATTTGATTAAAGGGGACGCGTGGGGACGAGGTTGACCATCATCTAAGAATAGTTCGTCGTAGAAGCCTTCGGGATCGTAGGTATTTAATAGCACGCTGACCTCATTCCATACCGATACTTTTTTGCTAACATACATTAACAATGCACTCTAAGAGAGTCTCTTAAAGAGGGGGTATCTCCCAAAGCACGAAGAAAAATTCCTCGTGCGCCATTAATATCTCTATCCATCGTCTTGCCATCAATCTTGGATTTAATGACTTTTTTTCCACCTAAGTTATGTATTAATTCACCAGTCCAGCTAACTGTTTTCGACGTATAGGCTTCACAGCAGTCTATTACTAATTTACCCATCTCAAAAGCCTTATGCTTGAGAAATTGCTTAAATCGGTAATGAGACCAGTTAAGCATCTGTCTAACAGATTTTGAGCGAATCTTCCTGCTATTTTTTAGAACCATTTCTGACACTTCAAAAGTAGGCAAAAGAATCACATCAAAGTTATCAACTAGGAATCTAGCAACTTGATGATGAAGTTCATCTACTAAATTCCTGATTTTATTTCTTAGTCGACTAGCTGCTTTTCGATAACGGTTTCTGGTTTTAGCATTAACTTTGGTAGAACGAGAAATTAAATCATCAAGGTGATAGCATAATCGTTGGATTTTACCTATATCCTGACTCCCGATTGAGCCAAAACTATTAGGCGAGAATAGTGCCAGAAAATCTCTAACACCGGGGTCTAGGGCGACAATGCGTCCTTGGTTATCGGATTCGCATCGTTGCACCTCATGGGGAATAGCTAAATAGTATTGTCCATTTCTGGATACTAATCGGCTATCCCCAAAATTGTCGGGCAGTGATTCGGTGAAGCGTATTTGCCCTAATTTTGTGTGATATATTCCTTTTTCTGAAATGGCTGACTTAGGAATATAACATGATTGCTGTTTATCTTTACGGGAACGGAATTTTATTTTCTGGATTTCCCCAGTTTTTTGATATTTTCTTTGAGCATTTTTAACGGCTTCACAAGCGTCTTTGACTGCTATTGATTTAATCTGGTAGGGGACTTCTTTAGCCCATTCTGGTAAATCATTAATGATTCCGGTCTTGATAGCCTTCCAATTAGCTTTTCTATCTGGTTCCTGTAGATATTTAATGGTTTGGTTGAAGACAAACCGAGATACTCCCCACCAGTGTTTCATCAGTTTCTTCTGTTCTGTTGTTGGATAAATCCGCACTTTCTTTGATTTTTTGAGCGTACTTCCTGAGTCCGGACATTCGGCAAGAGAAGATGTGAAGTATTTATAACAAGTCTGCTGTAAGTTCTGATTCGGGACTGTGAACAGTTTGGTCGAGAACCAAGATTTTGCCACCGTTTTGTTCGACCATGTACTGTATAAGCTCGAATCTAAATCGGCATAATCTGTCCAGTGTGGACATAACAATTGTGAGTTTATTTCCCCACAATAATCTGTCCAGTATGGCTCTAAGTCCTTTTCTTTGGAAGTTAAGCCCACTACCGATGTCTTTGATGATTTCTGCCTCTGGATAGAATCCGCGCATAAAGCTGACTTGTCTCTCAAGGTCATCTCGTTGCTTGATTGAACTGACTCGGCAGTAGCAAACAAGGGAAGCTCTAGCTGCACCATTGACGTAAGACTGGACATCGTACAATCGTTGCCCTGCTTCGTTTTTGATACTTTTGATTTTCCCTTCATCGGCATATTCTCTTAATGTATTGGGATGTAATCCCCATAGCTCAACGGCTTTTCTTAGGGTCACAAACGTTCGCCTAAATAGTGGCGTATGTAGGTCAATGTGAGCAAATCAGTAACTAGCTGTCAACCTTACCTATTCCCAGTGTCGGACAATTGGCCCAATTTTTTGTAGTCTAGGAGACATTTTAAGGGAAATTTTAGGAAGTTAGCGGTTTTTCAGGTCTAGCGATCGCCAATTGATCCCCACCGGTGGAGAAACCTGACAAGAGCGAGAATTAGCCCTGAAAACTGTGTTACATTTTTTAAAGGTCACACCTTAAATCTTTCATTTTTCTTACTGGTTACGCGATGTTTACCAAACAAGTAACGGATTCCAAAGCCTATCAATGGTTTGAGGAACGCTTAGAAATTCAAGGGATCGCTGATGATATCAGCACCAAATACGTTCCCCCCCACGTTAATATCTTCTACTGTCTGGGTGGTATCACCCTTGTGTGCTTCGTGATCCAGTTTGCCACTGGTTTCGCCATGACCTTCTACTACAAACCCACTGTAGCAGAGGCCCTCTCCTCCGTACAGTACATCATGAACGAAGTTAACTTTGGTTGGTTAATTCGTTCTATCCATCGCTGGTCCGCCAGTATGATGGTGTTAATGATGATCCTGCACGTTTTCCGCGTCTATCTGACCGGTGGCTTCAAAAAACCTCGGGAATTAACCTGGGTAACTGGGGTTGTCCTGGCCGTGATCACCGTTAGCTTCGGTGTCACCGGTTACTCCTTACCCTGGGATCAGGTGGGTTACTGGGCGGTTAAAATCGTTTCCGGTGTACCTGCTGCTATTCCCGTCGTCGGTGATCAACTCGTCACCCTGATGCGCGGTAGCGAAAGCGTCGGTCAAGCAACTTTAACCCGTTTCTACAGCTTACATACCTTTGTACTACCCTGGTCGATCGCGGTCTTCATGTTGCTACATTTCTTGATGATCCGTAAACAAGGCATTTCTGGGCCTCTATAATTCAGAAAAATATCTCTGTCGATCCGAAATCATTTTTAGGAGACATTATCCATGTCCACATTAAAAAAGCCCGATCTCAGCGATCCCGCTCTACGCGCTAAGTTGGCTAAAGGGATGGGTCACAACTACTACGGTGAACCAGCTTGGCCTAACGATCTGCTCTATGTCTTCCCGGTGGTTATCTTTGGTACGATCGGACTCTGCACCGGTTTAGCGATTATGGATCCCACCATGATCGGTGAACCTGCCGATCCTTTCGCTACTCCCTTAGAAATTCTGCCAGAGTGGTATCTTTATCCCGTTTTCCAAATTCTCCGTATTCTTCCTAACAAACTCTTAGGTATCGCTTGCATGGCTGGCGTTCCCCTAGGCTTGATGTTAGTTCCTTTTATTGAAAGCGTCAATAAATTCCAAAATCCTTTCCGTCGTCCCGTCGCTACCGCTATCTTCCTATTTGGTACTGTGGTCACGATTTGGTTAGGTATTGGTGCCACTTTCCCCATCGATACATCTTTAACTCTCGGTTTGTTCTAAGTTACTGAACTTCACCGGTTTTTTGCCCACGCTTGTGATTCCAGACTTTGGAAGAGCGATCGTGGGCAATTTTAATTGGGGTTTGCGGCAAAAAGTTTTTCTTGGGGGCAGGGTGTGGGGTGTGGGGTGTGGGGTTTTACCGATTTTCAGGTGGTCAACTACCTAATTTTCAGGGAAAAAGTCCAGGGATTTTCCCCCTGATCACTCCCAGTCCGGTACTTTTTGATTGACAAAAAGTCTAAAAGTCTTACCCAACAAGGTTTTTAGATTTATTCAGCCAACCCTAATTGTGATTTCTTCTATCGGGTAATTTGTTGTACCAAAGCGATGACATCGCTGCGGCTGAGTTTTTCCTTACCTAACGCTAGGACTTCGAGAGTGCCATGGGCTAAAGCGAGGGGAATCTTACAAAAATCAAGGGCCGGCCCATTAGGCAGCGATTGAGTGTAATAATCGGCTAATTTCAGATTACGACGGGCATAATTATGAATATCACTAATTGTCCAACCCTGGGGCAGAAAACTTACCCCCCGGCGCAGATCCTCGCCATGGTTGCGGGCAATATTAACCGCTTGTAAACCCCGTCCAAAACCGATGGCATAACTGCGATTAGTTTGAGTGCCGTCGTACCAATTCCAGAGGTCAGACAGCAATAAACCCACGGCACCGGCCACACTAAAGGTATATTGATCTAATTCCACTTCTGTGCGAATATCCCAGTTATTCCCGGCCCAGTAGGCCATGCGATCGGCCATGGCCGCCGTGGCATCCCAAACCCGGGGGGCGATCGAATCCGGTGCTAACAGGGCCCATTCGCCAATTCTCAGGGTTACTTCCGGCAAAATCTCCCGATGGACTAAGCCAAAAGCAAAGTTCTCTTCGGTAGAATTTTCGGTACCTGCTTGTAAATTCAGACTAATTTGTCTTAATATCTGAGATTTACTGAAGTTATCTAGGTCGGGATGGTCTTCTACTTCATCGATCGCCCTCATACAGAGATAAGCTGAGGCTACTGCCTCGAGCAGACGATCCGGTAAACGGCTTATGGGAATATAAAAAGTTCGACTCGTTTCTTGCAGAATCGTTAAAGCATTATCGCGCAAATTCATTCAGTCCTCTCCTCACGCCAACTTAGGTAACTACGAGTTAAACCAATCAGACAGATCGGTTTAGGTTATTCCG
>NZ_JASJFG010000599.1:0-7531 GCF_030065375.1 Microcystis sp. M49636_WE2
AGGGATCGGGGGTAAAATTCAGGTACTTTTTCCCTGAAAATTAGGTAACTGACTACCTCAAAATCGGTAAAACCCTACACCCCACACCCCACACCCCACACCCTGCCCCCACCAACAAACTTTTTCAGCAGACCCTAACTAAAACCAGAAACTTTGTGCCTCACAAGTATGAGAATTGCTGATTTTGTGAAAGCCCGTGACTTCATAAAGCCAAATGAAAAGGTAGTCGTTATCTTTACAGAGGGAAAACACTTTGTTCTCCACGATGACAACACTGGTTCAACGGGTCAGTGGAAGATCGATCCCAATCGTGAAGTTGACCGTATTATTCTTTATCATCGTGATGATGAGAATAATGCGAATAATTTGTACATAGCGAACCATGCTGGTGCAGAGCCAGCAGACAGGGAAGGTCGATACGACATTCGATTAACTCATGTTCAGTACATAGGGGCAACATCCGTAAATTGGGTTGAGTTTGCTGAAGGTGGGCAAAACCCAATTCGGTATCTTCCTTGATGTAGCTTTGATTCCTGAAGGTTCTTGTCATCCACTAATAGGTAGGTGAGAACACGAGGTAAACTATAAGCGGGGAGATTGTGGTGAAAACTTATGAAGTTGACTGTAACACTTGACCGTGACGAAGATGGAGTTTGGGTTGTAGAATGCCCCAGCATTCCGGGTTGTGTCAGCCAAGGTAAAACGAGAGCAGAAGCTCTTGAAAATATCAGAGATGCAATTATCGCCTGCCTTCAAGTTCGTGCAGAACGTGGGCTACCGCTAACGATTGAAACTCACCAAGTAGAGGTAATGGCATAATCATGTCCTCTGCTCTTCCTGTTCTCAGCGGACGTGAGGTAGTCCGAGTATTTGAAACCTTCGGCTGGCAAGTTGCGCGTCAAAGTGCAAGCCATATTATCATGGTTAAGGAGGGCGAACAGGTAACACTCTCTGTTCCTGATCATCGTGAAGTGGCAAAGGGTACGCTTCGTAGTCTTATTCGTACTGCTGGAATTACGGTACAAGAATTTGTTTCTGGCATGAGATGAGCGATAAGAGAGGTCTGACAATTCGAGTGCAGCGGACGGACGAAGGCTGCTGATGCTCAGTTCAAGGTTGTCTGATGCCGCTGATTCGAGCCGTTACTTGTACTGAGCGCATTGGAAGTATCAGTTATCAGCTACTTGTTTTCCGAATTAATTGGCCGTTTTTCAGTTTATTATCAACGTCCAATAGGATCAAAATCAGTCCCTTATGCACCCACAAAAATTATCGAGTATTCTGTTAACTGATCAAGGAGAAAGATTATGGTAGCCACTCCAGTCAAAACCAAAACCACGGGACAATACTACGCCACCCGCATCGATTTAGCATTAGATATCCGCAAAGCTATTGTTGAAATCTTAAGCCAAACCCTTGCCGCTAGTTTAGACCTAAAAACTCAGGTTAAACAAGCCCACTGGAATGTAAAAGGTTTAAATTTCTACCAATTGCACAGCCTCTTTGACGAAATGGCCACGGAATTAGAAGGCTATGGGGACATGGTAGCAGAACGGATTACCGCTTTAGGTGGAACCG
The DNA here is from genome assembly GCF_030065375.1 of Microcystis sp. M49636_WE2. NCBI lineage: Bacteria > Bacillati > Cyanobacteriota > Cyanophyceae > Chroococcales > Microcystaceae > Microcystis > Microcystis sp. M49636_WE2. The sequence goes on from NZ_JASJFG010000599.1 coordinate 1,579, forward strand.
CTTTGGGAACAGCACGCATCGCCGCCGCTAACTCGATTCTGCCAGAATATCCGGCTGATATCGTCGATGGTAGTGAACATATCGTTGCTTTAGCCGAACGTTATGCCTTATACGCTTCCCATCTTCGTTCTGCTATTGATAGCACTGGCAATCAAGGGGATGCCGACACAGCAGATCTCTATACGGAAATCTCCCGGGACATCGATAAACGTCTCTGGTTCCTAGAAGCGCATCTGATTAAATCGGAAGATGTTATCGGTTAATTATAGATAAATTTGGGGTGTGTTAACGTAGCTTAATACACCTTAAATTCTCGTAATCGGTAAACGTAGCCAATCACTTAACTGCTGTGCCAACCAATCTAATTCGGCTTCGCTAACATCTTCACTGGCAGTGATAATATATTCTCGATGGTTGGCAACGAGAACCAGAGAAGGAGGAATAATATTAACATTTTCTCCCTGCATAGTGACGGTGACATTGCGACGGAGGAGACTATAAATTTCCCAATTAGCGGCATCGGCAGTTGGTTTAAATTTCAGCCCCCAGAGTTTTTGGTAAAGAGAAACTTTTTTGGGGGTAATTTTTAACTCTAGTTCCCCCTGCCAAAAAGATTTCCATAACTGCCAAGATAAACTAGAGGAAATTAAATTGAGCAGAAAAATTAGGATAATCGGGATTAAAAAAGCGACCAGTTTGAGATCGTAAATAGCGACTATAGTTAAGAGAATGATCGTAAAGAATAGGGATGGTAAAAACTGTCTTAACTGGGTTTTGAGATTGTTGAAAAACTTTTGTTTGGTTTTACTAGCGATTTTTATTTGCAGGAGATTATCTGTTTTATAAACAGTAACTTCGCTGCCGTAGGGTTTGGTCAGATTGCCAATAAATACTAGGATCAATTGACAACTATATAAGCTGGCTAAAGCTTCTGTCACCGAACGAAAATGAGAGTCTGGAGGGGAGTTTGATAATCTTTTTAACCAATAGATGAAAAAAGCACTTAGATTAGTTTTTTGCTCAAAGTTTTCGGGTATGTAACGATGCTTAATCCCCGTGGCTAAACTGATTAAAGTTTTACCTAGATCCTGTAAGTCGGTGGTGGGAGAATCGGAATCAAAGGCAAAATCAACTAGATAAAAACGATGAGACTGGGTATCAAAGAGGATATTACTAAGTTTAATATTGCCGTGGTTAATGGGGAGATCCTGCTGATGGATATAGGAGAGAATCTCCAAAAGATATTTGGCAATTTGTTTGAGGTCTTGTTCTGCTAACAAATAACCGGAGTTAAGATAGTTTTCTAAAGGCTGCGCTGATAAATAAGGCCGGACAATAGCGATGATTTGTTCTTGGGATGAATCTATCTCAAAAATATCGAGGTATTTGGGGAGAGATGGGTGGGAGAGTTGTCGCAATAGGGCAATTTTACCGGTTATTTCTCCGATAAACTGACTCCCTTGCCCCCTAGGAACAGGAATAAGTTTAATGATAACTAACTGGGTGGTGTGTCTGTCCCTAGCTAAGATAGTTTTTTTCCCCAGCACCTGTTGGACTTGATAACGACTATGGAGAACTCGATCGAGCATGGGCGAGGATGGAGTAAGTAGTATCTCTAGGATAGCTCACTCTGGAAACTCTAGCCGCTATCTTTAGCATCCTTTTAATATTTTAACCCATATTCCCCACTTCAGTTTGAAGCATAAAAAACTACAGGTATTTTCAAAGAAAAAAAATCAGAATAAGCAAAAAAAATACTCAACCAATCAGATATTGAGAAGAAATCATCAAATACCAAATATTTTTGGCTCTTCGGGAATTGTTATGCAAATAATTAACTTAAAATAAAATTCGATGAGAGCGCCTACGCTCAAAAGTCAGTCCAGTAGGGTGCGTTAGACGGCGACAATCTTGGCTTTTACTTAGGAATAACAATCCGTCGTAACGCACCACCCACGAGAGCTATTAAAAATAGAATAATACCTAATTATAGATAAAAATCGGGCTAAAGCCTCGACAACGAACCTGATTTTATGACAAGGTTTGTAGTTGCGCTTCAGCACTAAACTCTGGATGTTTGAATAAGAAATTAAGGTTATGAATTACCTCCTAACGAGTCTAAATATCGCTGATAGGCTTGTTGTTGTTCTTCCTCTGAGAAAAACTGTAAAGCCGGATTTTCGGTTAACCACTCGTCAAAAGAGAGGATATTAACGCCTTTAGATTTTAGGTATCTTTGATAAGCTTCTCGTTGATCTTGCTCTGAAAAATGCTGTAAGGCAGGATTTTGATTAACCCACTCATTAAAGCTTAATACTTGTGATGGGTTATAAGTAGGATTTGGTTTAGGGGTTGGAGTTTGAGGAGTTGGATCGGAAAATAATAGGTTATTGCGATGATCTTCCTCTGTGTAAGAAAACCAATAAGCGACTTTTTACCCTTCAGTTAAGGGGATTTTATGCCAATCAAGCCACATATCTTCTTCTTGAATCCTAGCTCTGATTCTTCCCATTGCGTCACTTTTTTCGGTATAGTTTAAACCGCTCCATTCTTGACTCAAATCCTGTGCCATATAAATCGCTTCTTTTAAATTAGTTTGATTCGGAAAACCTCTAACGTCATCATCTGTTTGATTAATATCTATAATATCCCTATCAGCAGGTTTTAAGGGACTACGCTGATTACCCTATTTTCTCGACGGTGGAAAATCTAAGTCGAATCTATCTAATTCCTCAAGAACATTTTGCAAAATATAAACCATACCTTCAGGATATTCGGTTGTTAGTGCTTCTTTTATGCTTCTAGGATATCCGTAGGCTATCTTTTTTTTCGCGTCTGGTTTAGAATCCCCCTTATCAGAATCTTCAATTTTAGAACCTGGCGATGGTGAAAAATCTCCTGGTAAACCACCTCTATCAGTACCTCCTTTTTTAGTGCTTTTATCTTTATCTCCTTTTTCCTTTCCTTTATCTTTGTCTCCGTCTTCCTTCTCCTCATCGTTCTGATTCCCATTGTGCTAAAGCCTCCTCATCTGTTGCTTGATTTTCAGAAGTCTCAGATTGTTCTGATTCTAATTGTGCCAAAGCTTCCTCATCAGTTTGCTCTGTTTCTGCTGAATTTTTTAGGTTTTCTGAAGACTCTTGACCATCACTTTGGGATTCTTTTTGTTCCAATTGCGCCAAAGCTTCCTCATCAGTTTGCTCTGTTTCTGCTGAATTTTCTAAACTTTCAGAAGACTCTTGACTTTCTGTTGTCGAGCTGCTTTCGATATTCATAGGATTTTTAAATTTTGGTTAATAAATTAATAATTTAGGAAGGTTTAGATAATTGGATAACGTAACTGATAGCTTGAGGATTATCAACTCGTTGAGAGGCATCAAGAATTTCAATACCCACTATTTTACCCTCATCATTATAGTCAAAAATCATGCCGTTTTCGTCTTCATTACTTTCTGCGATTGTAGTTTCACAAAAGATAATGTTCATGATATCTACTTCTGGATCATAAATAATTTTCATGGCTTTCCCCAATACTTATCAATTTTACTGGTTCGGTAGGCTGTAATCACTTCTATTGGTTCTCGATTGCTCTCAACAATAAGTCGTAAGAGGTATTCTTTACCATCTCCAAAGTCTAGGCGAGATTGATAAACCTTTCGATTATTATAACCCGATACTATCTGTTCTGGATTGTTGAGTACCGATTTTACTAATTCTGGGGGAATATCCCGTTTTTCCATTTCTTGTAAAACATGGTCTTTCAATATATATTCGGTTTCTTCTAATTGTTCTTCTTGCCATTGTGCTAAAGCTTCATCATCATTTTGTTGTATTTCCGTTAAGTCTTCTGGATTTTCCGAAGAATCTTGACTTTCTATAATGCTCATAGGCTGTTACTTCCTAGTAAATCAAATATCTCCGATATGCTTGTTATTGTTCTTCTTCTGATAAAAACTGTAAGGCAGAATTTTGATTAATTTATGCTTCTCTATTCTTTACAAATTACCTCTTTAAAAGACTTGATAAAACTATTTTTATGACTTTGATTAAGAGCATTGATTCGACATCGGTATGCTACTTCTTGGGTATAACACCAAGCCATATATAAACTTTTTTCCTCCTCAATATTAGTTACCTTTAAAATAAGTCTGGCAAGATTTTTCATCGATTCAGTCTTATTTTTAGCTTTTTTAAAGCTTTTCCAAGCCTCGTTAAACTCGTCCTTACTTTCCTCAGCCAACCTCAGAATATCATCCCGATACTCACAGGGATCTGTACATAGAAAACAATTTATCATTTTACCCTTCACCACCCCAAAGCGACTCATATAAACCCGCACCTCTTCATCAGACTGCTGCCGACTGAAATTTTCGTCAAATCCTCGATAACAATTCTCTATCGAAGACTTACCCTCATAAGTCGGTGGTGCAGGATCTTTATACACTGGGACATCAATGAAAGTCGCTTTCTGTAGTCCAGTGTAAAATATTGCTGCCCTCCCTGTCTCGCATTTTCCTAAAAAATCCCGCTGCTCCTCACTCATAATCATGGCGTTGGCGATCGCCTCTCGATCATGAGTATCCCGCAACTGGTGAGCAATATAAGCCCTGACCTCTGCTAACATATTACAAAATGACTGAACTGCTTTGGCTTTGACATCCGATGTTCCTCCCTCTTCACTCCCCTTAGAAGCCACATTTTTTAAGACATTGTGTGCTTCTTCTACTAAGGTGATATGAGTTAATTCTTTACTTGGATTCAATTCTCGATATTCGGCTCTCCCAGGTTTGGTGGGTAAAATGTACTCTAAGATACATTCCTCAAGAGCGAGGGAGTGGAAGGAACCACTCCAGACACAGAGGACACAAAGATCGATCGATCATAGAGTAAGTTAAACTGATCACACAGAACCTAGAAGAGCCGATATTCTCGTAACATAGTTAAAAAGAACATCACCAATAAAGACTTATCTTGCTCATTGAGATCATTCATTTCTAAAATAACTGGATGACTAAATAACTCCTCAGCATTTGGCTGAGAAATAGGACGACTAAACATTAACCCCTTACTTCCCATTAGTAATGGTTTAATTCTTCCCTTAATCGCTGCTTCTAGATTACTTTTAACCTCTCCCTGATCCCCCCTTTCTTTTAACACCTTCTCTACCGCAACATAAAAATCATCCATCGTCGGAAATTGACGAGATTCTATCTCAGAATTTCTTCCCTTATCGGTTAATTGCCAACCCTTTTGCTGATAGATAACCTCTAATCCTTCCGCAATGACAGAAGGTAAAAGTCCCACATGGGGTAACGCTCCCTCAAAACAGGTTTGTAATTTAGCGATATGTGCTTCTACGAAAATGTCTTGACTATCGTACCCCGAATGAGGTATTCTATGAAGGTAGATCGGACAGTGATGCAATTTAGACTTGAATCGGCCGTTTCTCTATTTCCCGCCTTATTCGCTTAATCTTAATTTAATTGAAAGGCTGTGTAAATTCGTTAAAAATAAATGCTTATATGCAAAATATTATGAAAACTTTTATTAGTTTTCTTCTGCTATTCATGGATGTCTGAATGATGCCTATTTGAAACATAAAAATGAACTGGATTCCTTGCTAACTCCTAGGATTTCAGAAGTTTAATAAATCTCAGATTATGACCATCTAAAGTATAGACAACCAAAAAACTGGTGGTCTTATCTTTGCTGTCACGAGAAGGTAAATGCCTACTGATGGACAGGAGACAATTCTTGCTCTTGCAGAAGCGGAGGTCATCGAGATTAGCGACAGCCGCCGCAGTGACAATTCTGGCACCTGTATTGCCTGTCCTGTGGCTCAAGTGACTATGCTAAAATCGGTCAACTAGAAATGACGAGAAACGATTTTTTCAATAGTCGCCTGGGTATCCTGCAGCAGTTTCTCGCGACTATCTCTAGTATTAGTCAGACT
>NZ_JASJFG010000560.1:0-2478 GCF_030065375.1 Microcystis sp. M49636_WE2
GGCGATTAACCTTTTCCCCGCTTAAAGGGGCCGTATCAATAGCGAGTACCTTTTCCTGGAAGGGAAACTGACTCATTTTGACTAGATGAGGGATAGTATTCATCATAAACCAGACATCGGTTCGCGCCGTAAAAAACCAGAGCGAACAACTTGGCAATCCCATTTTGTATAAACCTCACTTTTGTTTGGGTCTTAAATGGGATACATTATAGGGGAATCTTAGCGACAAGTTGACACAATTCTTTATTAACCTATGACTATAGCCATCGATCGCCTACCCCAATCTTGGCAGGATTTAACCCATCGTTTAACTTATAAGTATTTTCAGATCCGCATTGATACACCCAAGGACCCCTATAAAATCCTCTTTCGTCCCCAACCCTATCAGGTTTTATTTATCCTTAGCCATATGCGATCGGGTTCGTCTTTATTGACCCATATCCTCAATTCTAATCCCGAAATTATCGGTTTTGGCGAAACTCATCTGGTTTATGAGAGTGAACAGGATTTTAAAACTTTAATGTTTAAACTCTACTGGCGTTTGAAAGATTTAAACATGAATCATAAATATATTTTAGATAAAGTTCTTCACGATCAGAAGTTTTTAGATCATAGTTTTTTACAATCTGATCCAGTTAAAACCATATTTTTACTACGAGAACCGCGGCGCACTTTAGCTAGTATTTTAGATATTAAACCCCATCAAAATGAGCAGCACGCCCTGGGTTATTATACTGGTCGTTTAGCCACCTTAGAAAGTTATGCTCGATTAATTAACAGCAAAGAAAAGAGTTTATTTATCACCCACGATCAAGTATTAAACCAAAGTCAATTGGTCTTTAATAGTTTACAGAGTCATCTCGATACTAAAACGGGATTTTCTGAAGAATATCGAGTTTTAAACACTACTGGCAGCCGTGGTATAGGAGATTCTTCCGAGAATATCAAAGCGGGTAAAATTATCAAACAAGCCAGAAAATTAGATATAGAAATTTCCGACGATGTTTTAACCCAAGCCCAAAAAGCCTACGAGCGATGCTACGAAACCCTCAGCCATTATTGTCATTGTATCTAAGCTGAATTGGGGATTAGCAATAGCCTTGATTCTCTCCTCCGAGTCCTAAGAAAATCCCCCTAACTCAACTCTAAGTTAATCATTTAAAAGGTCTGATTAGCCTTCAATATTAGCAATTGTAAAGCCCATCTGACACTCGTAGAGATTGGGCTGTTGGCTGCCCCCTTTACCCAAGGAGTGACCACAGCCTAGTTTACCCTCTCGCCACCGGGGTTGCCCCTGCTGGTTGGCTAAAAGACAGCCCTGACACACAGAACCCGTATCGAGAATGTGTTCGTCGGTTAAAATCACTAACATGACGTTCACCCCCATTGATCTCCGATCATTCTTGTCTCCATTGTAAGAGGTTTTTTCTGAGATGTAGTGCCGCGCTATACAGTCCGCTACTTTTTGGCTTTTTTTCGCCTGGAATCTTCTTATACAAGGTATTTACCGATCAATTATGAATGGTCAGAAGATGAGGCCGCTCTTCTAGGTTCTGTGTGAGGATGTTATAATATTAATACAGAATAGGAGGTGGGTTATGTGGATAAATTTTGATCAACTCCTCGATTTACCAAATGTAACAGTGGTCAATTATCAAAAAATTGATGAGACAATTTAATCTGTTTGCTTGCTTTAATTGATAACAAAAAGTAACAGAGGAAAACCAGAAGAACCGATATTAAGGCTCAAACAATTTAACAACAACCATGAAAACCCTGACGCGTATTACCTTTAATCTGGAAGTCATGGGAGATAAACCCTGTATTCGTGATTAGCGAGTCACCGTGAGAACCTAACTAAAAAACTTTATGAACCCACCAGAATTAGCCATTGCTACCGTTGGTTTAACCAAACAATTTGACCGCCATGGGGCTGTTAATCAAGTGGATTTACAGATTGAAGCGGGGGAAGTTTACGGGTTAATCGGTCCAAATGGAGCGGGAAAAACCACTTTAATTAGGATGTTAGCGGCAGCAGAAGAACCGACAACCGGAGAAATATATCTGCACGGAGAACGTCTTTTAAGAGATGAGAGTAATCCCCGTCTCAAAAGAAATTTAGGTTATCTACCCGATAATTTTCCCCTCTACGATGACTTAAATGTCTGGAATTATCTTGATTATTTTGCCCGTCTTTATCATATCCCGCGCTCCCAACGTCATCGCCGCATTTATGAAGTTCTAGAACTGGTACAATTAACCAATAAAAGCCATAATTTGATCGCTACTTTGTCCCGGGGAATGAAACAACGTTTAAGTTTAGCCCGAACGATTATCCATGAACCTTTAATTTTACTTCTCGATGAACCAGTTTCTGGATTAGACCCGATCGCTCGCCTACAATTTCGTGAGATTATTAAAGTCTTACAATCGGCAGGTATGACTATTTTAATTTCCTCCCATGTCCTTAGTGATTTA
>NZ_JASJFG010000999.1:0-3813 GCF_030065375.1 Microcystis sp. M49636_WE2
CTGATGACTAAAAAAAGAGATGACTATCGGGTTGAATATTAATTTCCATGGGGACAGCTTGGGGTTCAGCATTCATGGCAAAATAGATAGCATCGGCGGCAGTTTGAGCGGTTAACATTTTATTGCGATCAACTTTTAAGCTCACCTGATCCCAAAAAGGAGTATCGACACCACCAAAATAGAATAAAGTCATTTTAATACCATAGCGTTTTAACTCATCGGCCAAACATTTACTAAAACCGACCACCCCGTATTTAGAAGCACAATAAGCGGCAGCCATAGCCATAGAATGCTTACCTAAAATTCCCACCACATTACAGATATGACCGGCCTTATTTTCCTTCATCACATTAGCGGCAGCCTGACAGGTATAAAAACTCCCCTTCAGATTGAGGTCGAGCATTTTATCTAAATCTTCCGGCGTGATTTTATTATATTGTTTCATCACACCGGCTCCGGCCGCATTAACCAACACATCCAACCGGCCGTAATGGGAGACAATTTTTGCCATCAAAGTTTCTACCTGGGTTGGATTAGTGATATCCGTCGGTACAATTAACGAGGGACAAGACAACTCACCAGCTAAATTAGATAAATTATCGGCATTTCTGGCCACTAATACGAGTTTATGACCATTAACAGCTAGTTTACGGGCTAAAGTGGCACCGATACCCCCCGTAGCGCCGACAATCAGGACAACTTTTTCGCTCATAATTATTTACAATTCTTTACAAACATTATTGTAAACTGTTCCGACTGGAAAATCATCGCTAGTCCCAACCCCTTGATTAAGGGTTAGCCAACTTCTGATAGGATAAACCGTGACAATGTAAAGAAATTTTTATGACTGTACTGACCGAAGGAATCGCGCCCCACGGTGGGCAATTAATTAATCGTATTGCTACCGCTGCCGAAAAAGCCGAATTTCTGGCCCTAGCTGAAAAACTACCGCGAGTTTCCTTAGATGAACGAGCGCTCTCGGATTTAGTTATGATTGCTATTGGTGGTTTCAGTCCCCTCAAAGGCTTTATGGAACAGGACGACTACGAAAAAGTCGTCGATGATATGCGTCTAATCAATGGTTTACCCTGGGCAATTCCCGTGACTCTTTCCGTTAGCGAAGAAGTGGCGGATCCCCTCAAAGAAGGCAACTGGATTCGTTTAGATGACAGCGAAGGCAACTTTGTCGGAGTCCTAGAACTAACCCAAAAATACCGTTACAATAAGGCCCACGAAGCAGTTAACGTCTATCGTACCGACGACCAGAAACACCCCGGGGTAAAAGTCCTCTACGAACAGGGAGAAATTAACCTCGCAGGTCCAATATGGTTACTTCAGCGCGATCCTCATCCTCAGTTTCCCAAATATCAGATCGATCCTCTGCAATCGCGCAAAATGTTCCACGAAAAAGCTTGGAAAACGATTGTCGGTTTCCAAACCCGTAATCCCATCCACCGGGCCCACGAATACATTCAAAAATGCGCCCTAGAAGTGGTAGATGGTTTATTCTTGCATCCCCTTGTCGGCGCTACCAAAAGCGATGATGTGCCAGCCGATGTGCGGATGCGTTGCTATGAGATCATGATGGATAAATACTTTCCCCAAGATCGCGTTATTCTAGCTATCAACCCCTCAGCTATGCGTTATGCTGGCCCCCGGGAAGCAATTTTCCACGCTATTATCCGTAAAAACTACGGTTGTACCCATTTTATCGTCGGTCGTGACCATGCCGGAGTCGGGGACTACTACGGAACCTACGATGCTCAGTATATCTTTGATGAGTTCGAGCCGGGGGAATTGGGAATCGTGCCGATGAAGTTTGAACACGCTTTCTACTGTACCCGCACTTCGGGAATGGCAACCACCAAAACTAGCCCCAGTTTACCGGAAGAAAGAATCCACCTTTCGGGAACGAAAGTCCGGGAACTGCTGCGTAAAGGAGAATTACCACCTCCAGAATTCTCCCGTCCAGAAGTAGCTGCCGAATTAATCCGGGCCATGCGAGAGTTATGAAGATAACTAGGCGAGAATTTGTCCAGCAGACAGGTTGGGGGTTGCTGACTTTGGCGATTAGTCAAGGAACCCTTAACCGTCATTTGGCCGCTCTCGCCGCCCCTAATCCCCGAAAATTGGCTCTTTTAGTCGGTATTGACCAGTATGGGGCGAATATTCCGCCGCTGCATGGCTGTCTTACCGATGTGGAGTTACAAAAAGACCTTCTCCGTTATCGTTTTGGCTTTCAGGATGCTGATATAGTGACTTTAACGGGACAACAAGCCAGTGGAGAAGCGATCAAATCGGCTTTTTTAGAACACCTGATCGCCCAAGCCAGGTTGGGGGATGTGGTCATTTTTCACTTTAGTGGTTATGGCAGTCTTGGGGACAGAAAAGAAGTTTTTATTACTGCTGATGGGGCAGAAAATGCTTTACTTAAGGAAAATATCCTGCTGATGGCTCGCTGTCTAGCTACGGATAAGTTTAGCTTGATTTTTGATAGTAGTCATCTCCCCCAACCTCAGCCCTATCTCGGTAATCTCCGCATTCGTTCCTATTCTAGAACCATTACTGATCCTAACCCCGCCGAATTAACTTTCGCTGCCGATATTAAAACCCGTTTTAACCTCAAAAATAAGCCTAGTAACGGCGTTATTCTCGCTGCCGCTAAACCAGAGCAAATCGCCCTGGAATTGAGCGGTAATAGCCCCAATGCCGGCTTATTCACCTATGATCTCACTCAGTATCTCTGGCAAGTTTCCCCCAGTCCGACAATTGCGATCGCTTTTCCCCATCTCCGTCATCTCGTCGCTAGTCACAGCAGTCAACAACAGCAACCGGCAATCCTGACCGGTAATCAAAATAATTCTGCGCCGCCATATCATATACAGCCAGAAAAGTCAAGGGGTGGAGCGGCAATTGTTACAAATCTTATTGATGAACGCACCCTAGAAGTCAATCTGGTCGGCCTGCCCTTAGAAATCCTAGAAAATTACGGGATTAACTCCTGTTTGAGCTTTATTGAGGCGACTGGGCAGGAAATCAGCCTAAAAATTCTCTCCCGTCAGGGTTTAAAAGCCAAAGCCCAGTTATTATCAGCAACCGCCTCCCTAGAAATAGGACAGATTCTAGAGGAAAAATTGCGGGTTTTTCCCAGTCAAATCGGCTTAATCGTCGGTTTGGATAGTAACTTAACCCGGATTGAACGGGTAGATGCCACCAGTACCTTTGCCAGTTTGCCCGATGTGGCCGCCGTGGTTAATATTGGCGAACAAACGGTAGATTGTCTCTTAAGTCGAGTTGGTGGCGAAGAAACTGGCAATTATCAGTTATTATCTCCCAATGGCTCCCTAATTATCGGTAGTTTAGGGGCGGCCAACGAAGCAATTAAATCGGGGATTAAACGACTGCAATCCCAACTAGAAACCCTGCTGGCCTGCAAATTGTGGCACTTGTTGATCAATCAAGAATCCTCCGGTTTAGCCGTTATTGTCACCCTGGAAAGCCTCGATCAAACCTATATCTCCACAGTGCCAACCCAAAAAATTGCGGGTAGCAGGGGGACTAATACCGCTAAAAATGACTTAATTCTGCCCGTCGGTACGGAAATTCGCTATCAAATTGAGAATCAAGAAGAACAACCCCTCTACGCGCTGATCCTTGTCCTCAACAGCGATCGCCAACCGCTTTTATACTGTTCCCATTCAGAAAACCCCGATAATTTCAGCAATTCTAGCCCATTAGCCCCCTTTGTCGTGGCGGCCAAAACCAAGGCCACCATCCCCAATGACCGCCAAGGGCATTGGAAAATTAGTCAAC
>NZ_JASJFG010001041.1:0-17715 GCF_030065375.1 Microcystis sp. M49636_WE2
AACGATGATGCCGGATACCTTGACCAATTTACCCGGGTAGGAGACCGCCTCTACTTCCGCAACTCCAATTGGAATAATGAGTTTACAATTTACCGTCCCCTTTATACAATTGACCCCGCCACAGGCAATGTTGTCCAGGTTTCTGGTACTCAGTATGTAGAATATCTCACCAATGTCAATGGCACCCTCTATTTCCAAGCCTATAATTCTGCTACTGGAAGCGAACTTTACCGAATCAACAACACCACAGGCAATGCCGTATTAATTGATGTGGTGACAGGGAGTGGTAGTTCATCTCCTCAGAACTTTACTAATGTCAATGGTACAGTCTTTTTTACGGCAAACAACAGTGCCAACGGGACAGAATTATGGAAGCTAGACGCGAGTGGTAATCCAGTTTTAGTTAAAGATATTGGCACTGGAAGTAATAGTTCCAGTCCCACCACGCTCTACGCAGTTGGCAACGTCTTATACTTTACCGCTGATGATGGGGTGAATGGTCGAGAATTATGGCGTAGCGACGGGACAGCACAAGGTACAGTTCCTTTAGAAATCTATATCGGCTCCAGTACCCCAAATGTAAGTAATTTGATTGATCTTGGCGGAGTTCTCTACTTTACCGCTAATAATCCCACTTACGGAACCGAACTCTGGCGCATCAACTCTACCACTGGCAATCCTGAAGTTGTGGATGTTCATTCAGGTGCATCAAGCTCCAGTCCTGCTAACCTAACTAATGTCAATGGCACACTGTATTTTACCGCTACGACTAGCGCAACTGGGACAGAACTTTATCGCATCAATAACACCACAGGAAATCCAGTTCTGATTGATATTAATTCAGCCGGAAGTGGCAGTTCATCGCCGAGTAATTTAACCAATGTCAACGGGATACTTTACTTTACCGCTACGACTAGCGCAACTGGGACAGAACTTTATCGCATTGATAACGCCACCAGCAATCCGGCTTTAATTGATATTGTGTCGGGTAGCAGTAGTTCTTCTCCCTATAACTTGCTCAATGCTAATGGCGTTCTCTATTTCACTGCCTATTATAATAATACAACTGGGTGGGAACTTTGGAAACTTGATCCAACGACCGGCAATCCAGTCTTTTTGAAGGATATTTATGTCGGCAGTAATGGTTCTAACCCCGGCAATTTAACCTACAGCAACGGTAAACTATACTTCACTGCTGATAATTACAGCCAAGGGATAGAGTTGTGGCAAACCGATGGCACCCCAGAAGGTACAGCTTTAGTTAAAGACATTAATGCCACAACCTTGGGTTCTAGTCCTAGCAACTTTATTAAAATTGGAGACATTCTCTATTTCACCGCTAACGATGATGTCAATGGGACCGAACTGTGGCGAGCCAATCCGGCTACTGGCGTTGTTTCTCTACTGGATATTTATCCCGGAAGTAATACTTCCAGCGTCAGCAACCTAACAGATGTCAATGGCACACTGTATTTCACGGCATTTAATGGCACTAATGGGATAGAACTTTATCGCATTGATAACACCACCGGAAATCCAGTTCTGATTGACATTAATTCAGGAAGCGGCAGTTCATCGCCGAGTAATTTAACCAATGTCAACGGCACACTCTACTTCCAAGCTTCTACCCCGACGAGTGGTTCTGAACTGTGGAGAATTGACCCAGCGACGGGAACCCCTAGTGTGGTTGATGTTGTATCCGGCAGTGGCAGTTCAAACCCCTATAACTTGCTCAATGCTAATGGCGTTCTCTATTTCACTGCCTATAACAATACAACTGGGTGGGAACTTTGGAAGGTTGATCCAACGACCGGCAATCCAGTCTTTTTGAAGGATATTTATGTCGGCAGTAATAGTTCTAACCCTGGCAATTTAACCTATAGCAACGGTAAACTATACTTCACTGCTGATAACGGGGTAAATGGCGTAGAGCTTTGGACAGTAAATGTTGACCAGATCACTACCATTGGCGTTGTTCAGAAAACCGGAGATGAGGATCAGGTCATTCCCTTTGCAGCTAATGACTTTGCCAGTGTCTTTAACAGTGGTAGTGGTGTCCCCCTAGCCAAAATCAAGATTATTAACTTACCGAGTAACGGACTTCTCAAGTTAAATAATAGTCCAGTTGCTGTTGACCAAGAAATTGCTGTAGTAAATTTAGGCAATTTAACCTTTACCCCAAACACCAACTACAACGGAATCGCTGGTTTTACTTGGAACGGTTCGGATGGAACCAATTACGCACTTAACCCATCAACCGTAGCTTTAACTATTAACTCAATTAACGATGTTCCCACCGTTGCTAATCCCATTACCGATACCAGTATTTTTAGCAATCGGTCTTCCAATTTCACTATTTCTGCTAATACTTTCCAAGACTCCGATGTTGGCGATTCTTTAACCTACTCAGCCACCTTAGCCGATGGCAGTACCCTTCCCAGTTGGTTAACCTTTAATGATCGCACTTTTAGTGGTAATCCTAGTGCGGCCCAAGCGGGACAATATGATCTAAAAGTTATAGCAACCGATCAGAGTGGTGCTTCCACAAGCGATAGCTTTGTCTTGAGTGTGGTGAATAGCGCTCCGACGAATATCACATTAAATAACAGTACTGTTCCTGAAAACAGCGCTAATAATACTGTTATTGGCCTGCTAAGTGCCTCGGATAACAATACTAACGACACTCATACGTTTACTCTGATTAATAATGCCGGTGGACGATTTGCGATCGTTAATAATCAATTGGTGGTCGCTGATGGTAGCTTATTGGATTACGAAACCAACACCCAACATACAATCCGAGTCAAAGCGACTGACAATACAGGATTATCCTACGAAAACAACCTCACAATCTCTATCTCTAATGTCACAGACGATACTGCTCCCGATTTAATTGTTTCTAATGCTTCCGTACCTGCAACCGGAACAGTCGGTAAGAGTATTGAAGTTTCTTGGACAGTACAAAACCAAGGGACAAGCGCCGCTCCTACGGATTGGTATGATCGCATTTACCTCTCCAACGATGCTATTTTTGATGCTAATGCTGACACTTACATCACCCAAGAATTAATCTCCACCCAAACACCATTAGCCGCCGGTGCAAGTTACAGCATTACTCGCAATATCAACCTCCCCAACTTTGCCACAGGAAACCGTTATTTAATCTTTGTCGCTGATGGTTCGGGAGGTCAAGGAGAAACTAACGAAACTAACAATACTCGTGCTGTCGCCATTAATCTCAATGCTCCCGACTTAATTGTCAGTGAGATTACCGCACCGGTTGAATCGTTGTCTGGACAACCAATTGAGATCAATTGGACTGTCAAAAACCAAGGAGCAGCAACCGCAGAAGGAACTTGGTATGATTATGTGTATTTAGTTAATACGGCGACCAGTGCCACCCAGTATGTCGGAATTTTTGAATATTCAGGTAGCTTGGCTGCTGGAGCCTCCTTAAATCGTACTCAATCCTACGGCGTTCCCCTCAGTTTAACCGGTAACTATCGAGTGGTTGTAACGACCGATTTTTACGGACAACTTGCTGAAGGAACGCAGAACGAATCGAACAATACTACTACAGATGATCGTCCGATTTCCCTACAACTTGCTCCGGTTCCTAATCTACAAGTTACTGGGGTAACTGCACCATCGACGGCTTTTTCCAGTCAAGAAACCGTCGTACAATGGACAGTGAAAAATGTCGGTACTGGTGCCACTAATGCGCCTGTTTGGTATGATCGAGTTTATTTGTCCCTCGATACTACTTATGACAATACTGATACCTATCTAGGAGAAGCAGTTAATCCTAGTTATCTCAACCCGAATGATAGTTATAGCAACAGCTTAACCGTAACCCTACCTCGCGGTATTGATGGCAATTACTATTTCCTCGTACAAGCTGATGTTTATAACTACGTTACCGAAGTTGGTAATGAAGGGGATAATTGGGGTTCTGGTGGGCCGACGGATGTTAATTTAACCCCACCTCCCGATTTACAAGTAACGGCGGTTAATGCGCCTAATGGAGCCTTCTCAGGACAGCCGATGAACCTGAGTTGGACTGTCACTAATGCTGGTACAGGACGCACTTTAGAAACAGCTTGGTATGATCGGGTATTTATGTCGGCGGATGCAACTTTAGATGCAGGCGATCGCAATTTAGGTACTTTTTACCATAGTGGTGCGTTAAATGCCGGTGCAAATTATACCGGTTCAGCAACAGTTAATTTACCCACTGGTGTGGCGGGAAGTTTCTTCTTCTTTGTCCAAAGCGACATCTATAACAACGTTTATGAGCACGTTTTTGAGAATAACAATAGTGGCTACGACACCACAGCAACGAACATTACCCTAACGCCGCCACCAGATTTAGAGTTTGAATCCTTAACAATTCCGAACAATGCTCGTTCTGGTAGCAGTTTAAGCATCAATTATCGAGTCACTAACTTTGGAGCGACAGAAACCCCGAATTATTATTGGACTGATACCTTCTATCTTTCCAGCGATAATCAACTAAATACGGCAACGGACATTAATTTGGGTAGTGTCGGCCAGTATGGCATTCTTTATCCAGGTGATGGTTATGATCGTACCGCTAACTTTGCCTTACCCAATACCTTAACTGGCACCTACTACGTCTTTGGTGTGACAGATAGCGGCGATCAAGTATTTGAATTAAATAATGTTAATAACGTCACTCAAAGCATCAATCAAGTACAAATTGTCTCCCAACCGGCGGATTTAGTCGTTACTAACGCAACTATTCCGACTACGGGAGAAGCTGGTAAGGCGATTTCCGTGCAATGGACAGTGAAAAACCAGGGAACTGGGGATACCATTGTTAACAGTTGGAGCGATCGCCTTGTAGTTTCTAACGATGAGGTTTTAGGAGATGCAGATGATCTGACCCTCGCCAGCTTCACCCGCACCGGACTTTTAGCTCCCAATGGTACCTACAGTCGGACTGAAAGTGTTATTTTACCCTTTACCTTAGAAGGCAATTATCAACTATTTGTCGTCACTGATTCGGCTAATAGCGTTTATGAAGGTAGCAATGAGGGAAATAATGCCTCTAGTGCTTTTCCCCTCACCATCTCTCGTGATACTCCCGATCTACAAGTTACTAGCATTACTCTGCCAAATACCGTGACTCCCGGACAGCCGCTGACCCTCAATTGGACGGTGGCGAATTTGGGGGTAGGACGTACTAATAGCAATTATTGGTACGATCAGGTTTATTTGTCTTTAGATAAAAATGTCAGCGGTGATGACATTAATTTAGGGTCGGTTTATCGTTCAGGAGCCTTAGAGCCATCAGCAAGTTATAGTGCCACGGGTACTTTCTCGCTTCCGGTTAATTTGAACGGCAGTTACTATGTTCTAGTGCAAACTGACCGAGATAATAACGTTATTGAAGGTGCATTTGAGAATAATAACGTTTTAGCCAGCGATAGTACCAGTGGAGGCGGTTCGGGAACTGGAACTCTACCGATTACCCCCGCTCCTTCTGCTGATCTGGCTGTCACTGCCGTGGATGCGCCAGAACAGGGAATTGCCGGACAATCTCTGAGTTTGACTTGGACCGTTGTTAATAATGATGCCAATACGGGTCAAAGTTGGTATGATGCCGTTTATCTATCCCGTGATCAAGTATTCGATCGCAACAGCGATGTTTATTTAGGCTATCGCAACCATACGGGGGGATTAAATGCAGGAGATAGTTATACTGCAACTCAATCTTTTAACATACCGCGAGGCTTAGGGGGACGTTTTTACGCCTTCGTGGTGACGGATGGCGGTAATGCCGTTTATGAACGGTTAGGAGAGATCAATAATGTTAATTATGACGGATTCTCGACGGAAATTATTATTCCTCCACCGTCGGATTTAGTAGTTACTAATATTGCTACTCCTAGCAGTGGCATTCCTGGACAAAATATCAGTATTAACTATACTGTACAGAACCAAGGGACAGATACTGCTTACGGAAGTTGGAAAGATTCCGTTTATCTGTCACAAGATACCCAGTGGGATGTCAGTGATGCTTTAGTAGGACAAGTAAATCATTCAGGAGATATTGCAAGTGGTGCGAGTTATACTGGGGTATTAAATGGGGTTGTCCCGGGGGTTAATTTAGGGAATTTTTACGTTATCGTGCGGAGTGACATCCTCAATCAAGTTTCTGAAGTAAATGAGGGTAATAATGTCGGAGTTTCTAGTAGTAAAATTACCTTAGATGTCGAAGAATTAGGCTTAGAAACGCCAGATACAGGTAATTTAGGACAAGGACAGTCAGTTTATTATCGTTTTGATGCTCAAGTAGGACAAGCGATCCGACTGAGTTTTGATAGCAGCAATAATCAATCCTTTAATGAATTGTATGTCAGTTATGGGAAAATGCCGAGCCGGGGGCAATTTGATCTGACTACTACCCAACCCTTTAACGCCGATCCGGAAATTGTAATTCCCATTGAAAAAACAGGAACTTATTATGTCTTAGCGTATGGGGATCAAGTTAGTGGTTCTCCTAGTTACCAAATTCTCGCTCAAGATATTCCTTTCTCAATTACAAAGGTAAATACTGACACTATTGGTAACTTTGGCGAAGCTACCTTAGAAATTTACGGGGCAAAATTCATTGAAGGTACTACCTTCCAACTGCTCGCTTCCGATGGCAGTGTCATCGAAGCAGAACAAGTGTATCTAGAAAATTCTACCCTTGCTTATGTCACATTTGATCTATTTGATGATCCAATCGGTTTGTATGACCTTAAAGCTAAACATAGCGACGGTAGTAGCGTTATTTTGGCAGATAGTATCACGGTTCAGACAGCTACAGGTTATGACTTAAATTCCAACATCACAGGACCGGAAGAAGTTCGCCCTGGCCGCAATTATATTTTCAATGTTAACTACGGTAACGAAGGTGATACTGATGCGATCGCTCCTCTGTTGATTATTGAAAGTGTTACCAATACCCAAGTAGGAACGACTTTAAAGGGACTAAGTTCCAGTGGTCCACTACATCTATTGGGTGTTAGTAATGAAGGTCCACAGGGAATTTTACGACCTGGAGATCTTAATACACTGCCAATATATTTCAATAGCAGTACCGATCCAGTTAACTTCAGTGTCCGTACTTATTCTGCGGATAATAATACGCCTGTTGATTGGAATAGTTTTGAAGCTTCGATTCGTCCTAGTGGATTGACTGATACTCAGTGGGATAGCTTTATTAGAAATATTGCCTCACAGGTACGAACTTATGGGGAATATGTCCTCTTGCTCAATAAAATGTCTGCTATTGTTTCTCCTGAAAATGAACCGATTTACGATGTTAATGAACTGTTCGGTAAAATTTACCAGCAGAATGCTAATTATTCTCCTTCTGTCTCATTTAAAGGCACACTGACAGACATAAATACAGGAAATTCGATCTCTCAAGGTTTAATTATTCTTGAAAGAATCAATACTAGTAACCCTGTTCGGCGAAGTTTTTTCACTGACGACTTGGGAGATTTTGAATTAACAGGACTCGATGCAGGAAGTTATCAACTCAGAGTGGCTGGTTCCTTGGATGAACCGATTAATATTACGGTAAATTTAAGCGCAACACCCCAAATTCTCAATTTAGAAGTCGATTATGTTCCACCACGAGATTTATTAAGAGATTTACCCCCTTCTCAAGAAAAGCCGGTGTTGACCGTCGCGTCCGATGATAGTCGCCATGTATTAGTAGTACAAAATGGATCAATTGCTTATGCAACCTATGACGAGATTACTGCTCAATGGACAACTCCCATTACAATCCCTCAAGCCCAAGGAAATCGCATACAACTACTAGCAGTAGTTGATCCAGTAGATAGTTCTTCCCCTATTTTAATGGCAGTCTGGGTAGATAATAATGATAACTTTAACTATGCGATCGCTAGAAAAATTGGTGATAGTTATCAATGGGGCAATGGAAACTTAATTCCTAGCTCTGCTCAACCAGCAACCAACCAGTTACCCTTTATGCGTTTACAGGGTCAAGACAATGGAACACCAGCAATTTCTTGGGTAGTTTTTGGAGATAGCGATACAGGCAATCAAGAATATTTAACTACTTGGGATGGAATAACCTGGACAAATATAAGCAAAGCTGATTCAAGTGTTTCATCATTAGAAGTTGAAACGATCACTTTCCAAGAAATTAATATCTTAAATGATTCGAGTCAACCAACTCCCTATCCTCCCGATCAATTAGGAAGTTTAGATTATTATGATTTTCGCTACAAAGATTTTCAACGGCGTAATCCAGGACAAGAACCTCCTGATTACTATAAAGAGTATGGAGAAAAATATGTTTCTCGATTTACAAATGAAACGGCTAAAAAACTAAGTCCTGAAGGTCAAGCGTGGTTAGAAAAAACCCGTGAAAATTTACAACGAGCCATTGAAGATCGTCTAAATGCCGCCCCTGGTGCCTTTGCTGAACTTGAACGAAATACTGATGCTTTTCGAGACTTTGCCTATGAAACTCATCCTGACGCTTATTGGGATGCAGGGCTAAAAGATTTACCAATCAAAGATTTACTCGAAATTGGAAGTACTCCTGACTTCAAGGATCTTTTGACTCCCGAAGGATTGGAGCAAGTAGCTGAAATAGCAGAACGTTATGTCAAAGATAAAGCCCAACAGTTAGAAGATAAGTTGAATGATTTAGTTAACAAAATTGGAGATGGTACTGGCGATATAGTAGAGGGTATAGGTGATATATTGGATGGACTAAACAATATAGCTGATGGGATAGGCGACTTACTAGATGGTAAATTAGAGCCGCCTAACGATTTCAATGATATCGATCAAATACTAGATGGAATTGATGATCTTGTTGATGGTATAGGGGATATAGTCGATGGCATTAGTGATCTCGCAGATGCAGCAGGCGATATAGTGGAGGGGCTAAAGGATCTAGTAGACTCTATAGACGATGCCATAGGCGATATAGGTGATTTTATCGGAGATAAACTCAAAGATGGGATTAGTGATATTGCAGACTGGATTGACAACACAGCAGATGATATCGGGGACACAGTAAATGATCTAATTGACGATTTCAAATGTTATTTATTTGGTGATTGTGACGACGATGATGATAATGATGACGATGATTATGATCCCGATGTAATTCGTCCTCGTGACCCTAACGATATCTTAGGACCCAAAGGTTTCGGCGATGAGCAATGGATTAATACTAATGAACGTTTCGGTTATACCATCCGCTTTGAAAATGCTGCTACTGCTTCTGCACCCGCTCAAGAAGTAGTCATTACTCAACAGTTAGATTCTGATCTTGATTGGCGCACTTTCCGCGTTGATGATTATGGTTGGAGTGGTAACACTTATGAGTTAGCTGGTGATCGCGCTTTCCATCAAGGACGAATTGACTTAACTGAAACTAAGGGTTTCTATGTTGATGTTTTTGTTTCCATTGAGACTACTACAGGAATCGCTACTTGGCGGATTAGTACCGTTGATCCAGAGACGGGAGAAGCACCTTTAGACGCACAAAAAGGATTTTTACCCACTAATGATGAAAATGGAGTCGGGGAAGGTTTTGTTACTTATAGTATTAAAACAAAAAACACTGTACAAACCGCAGATGTAATTGACGCAACTGCGCGGATCGTCTTTGATACGGAAGAACCCATCGATACCCCACCCATTTTCAATACTCTTGATGTCACTAAACCCACCAGTCAAGTTGATACTTTACCAACCACGACGGATAACCCTGAATTTACCGTTAAGTGGACAGGAACAGATATAGGATCAGCTTTGGCGACTTATACTATTTATGTCTCTGATAATGGCGGTAATTATACAGTCTGGCTCAATAATACTGAGTTAACCGAAGCCACTTACACGGGGACAGCCGGACATACCTACTCTTTCTATTCGGTTGCGGTTGATAACACAGGTAATACAGAAGCAGCACCGACGACGGCAGATGCAACCATACAAATCGGTGGCGCAGTTAATCAACCCCCACAAATCTCGGTCAATACAGGCTTAACTCTTAATGAAGGCGCTAATTCTGCTATTTCTAATAGTTTGCTTGCTGTTACAGATCCAGATAATACCTCGGATCAGTTGACTTTTACCATCAGTACGATTCCGACAAATGGAAATTTACAACGCAATGGAGTCACGTTAGCGGTTAATAACACCTTTACCCAAGCTGATATTAATAGTGGCTTACTATCCTACATTCATAATGGCGGAGAAACGACCAGTGATAGCTTTAGCTTTACGGTAGCCGATGGAGCAGGTGGTAATATTAATGTCACAAGTTTTGTCATTACAGTTAACCCAGTAGATGACGCACCAACCGTCCTCAATCCGATTACGGATGTCAATGTGGCTGAAGATGCAGAAAATAGCGTCATTAACTTAAGTAATGTCTTCACTGACATCGACAATGACCCGACTTCAATTGTCAAATCAGTCTTCGCCAATGACAATCCAGGATTAGTCACCGCTACCATCGTTAACAATCAGTTAACCCTCGACTACCAAGACAATCAATCTGGGACAGCTAATCTTACGATTCGTGGGACATCTAACGGTAAAACTGTTGATGATACTTTCATAGTCACAGTTAACCCAGTAGATGACGCACCAACCGTCCTCAATCCGATTACGGATGTCAATGTGGCTGAAGATGCAGAAAATAGCGTCATTAACTTAAGCAATGTCTTCACTGACATCGACAATGACCCGACTTCAATTGTCAAATCAGTCTTCGCCAATGACAATCCAGGATTAGTTACCGCTACCATCGTTAACAATCAGTTAACCCTTGACTATCAAAACAATCAATCTGGGATAGCTAATATTACGATTCGGGGAACATCTAACGGTAAAACTGTTGATGACACTTTCCTAGTCACAGTTAACCCAGTAGATGACGCACCAACTGTCATCAATCCCATTACTGATGTCAATGTTAACGAAGATGCAGCTAATACCGTCATTGATTTAACTAATATCTTCACCGACATCGATAATGACCCGACTTCAATTGTTAAATCAGTATTCGTCAATAACAATCCGGGATTAGTCACCGCTACTATTGTTGACAATCAGTTAACCCTTGACTATCAAAACAATCAATCTGGGACAGCTAATCTTACGATTCGGGGAACATCCAACGGTAAAACTGTTGACAATACTTTCCTAGTCACAGTTAACCCAGTAGATGATGCACCAACTGTCATCAATCCCATTACTGATGTCAATGTTAACGAAGATGCAGCTAATACCGTCATTGATTTAACTAATATCTTCACCGATATTGATAATGAACCGACTTCAATTGTTAAATCAGTATTCGTCAATAACAATCCGGGATTAGTCACTGCTACCATCGTTGACAATCAGTTAACCCTTGACTATCAAAACAATCAATCTGGGATAGCTAATATTACGATTCGGGGAACATCTAACGGTAAAACTGTTGACAATAGCTTCACCATAACAGTTGCATCTGTCAATGATGCACCCACATTGCAACAGGAAATAGCCAATCAAACCGCCACAGAAAATCAACCCTTCAGCTTCACCATTCCCGCCAACACCTTCACAGACATTGACGGCGATAATCTCACCTACACCCTAGCCACAGGAACAGTCCTCCCCAGTGGCATCACCTTTGATAGCGCTACCCGTACCTTCAGTGGCACCCCCTCCGATACTGCTTCAGGTACTTATAACCTGACAGTAATCGCCAGCGACTCAGCCGGAGAAAAAGCCAACGATAGCTTTAGCCTCAACGTCCTCAACGCCGTCAACGGTAGCACCAGCAGTGAAACCGTCAACGGTACTAGCGGCGACGACCACATCAATGCTGGTGCTGGTAACGATAGCGTCAACGGCGGTGAAGGCAACGATATTCTCGATGGTGGTATAGGAAATGACCGACTCGCAGGCGGTCCCGGTGACGACACCTACATTGTCGATAGCAGCCGCGACGTAGCCATTGAAAATGCCGGCCAAGGACAAGACACCATCAAATCCTCTGTAAATTACACTCTCACCGTCAACATCGAAAATATCACCCTAACAGGGAACGCCAACATCGACGGCACAGGTAACAATCTAGATAATGTCATCACCGGTAACAGTGGCAATAACCTACTCAAGGGATTAGATGGCAATGACACTCTCCTCGGTGGCGCAGGTAACGACACCCTGATTGGTGGAAAAGGAAATGACATTCTCACCGGCGGCGATGGCAGCGACTCATTCCTCTTTGGCAGTGGTGCTATCTTTAATAGCAGTGATTTTGGAGTTGATAACATCAGCGACTTTACTAAAGGAAGTGACAAAATTATCCTGAGTAAAACCTCCTTCAATGCTCTTGTTAGTACCGTCGGCAATAGCTTACAAGCCGCCGAATTTGCCACCATCAATGAGGCGGCTAACGAACTAAATCTAGTTGGTTCCAGTAATGCTAAAATCGTTTACAATTTAGCAACAGGTAATCTGTTCTACAATCAAAATGGAGCCACGACAGGATTAGGTAATGGCGCACTTTTTGTCACATTGAATAGTA
Organism: Microcystis sp. M49636_WE2; assembly: GCF_030065375.1. NCBI lineage: Bacteria > Bacillati > Cyanobacteriota > Cyanophyceae > Chroococcales > Microcystaceae > Microcystis > Microcystis sp. M49636_WE2. The sequence continues at coordinate 12,599 of NZ_JASJFG010001041.1, forward strand.
TCCCACAGCTAAATGAGAATGACATTTTAATTCAAGCTTAAGTAAACAGCCAGCGAAACATCCCATCTCACAATTAACCATATATCAGGAAAATTACTCATGTTTAAACTCCCAACTTTAACCTTAATTACTGTTGCTGGTTTGTTAGTGGCGACGGCTGAAACTTCCCCCGCCGCCGTTGTCAATGGAAGTTTTGAAACTGGTAATTTTTCTGACTGGAATACCAGTGGACAAGCGAGCGTTGAAACTTCAAGTTTTCAGGTTACACCAGTTAACGGAAGTTATCAAGCCGTGTTACAAACTTGTTTTTTTACTGGTGCTTGTGATGACAGTCAATCCTTGACTAATGCTAATGATTTAGAATCATTTCTCGGCTTATCGGGTAATCAGTTAAGCAATCTATCGGTTGTTGAAGGCTCGGCTATTAAACAGACTATTACTGCTAATGCTGGCGATGTTTTCAGCTTTTCTTGGAATTTTCTGACTGATGAAGATGCCGCTAATGTAGATTACAACGATTTCGCTTTTTTTACCCTTAATAACAATTTATATCGTTTGGCGGATATTCAATCTAGTTTTCCAGTCAGTCCCTCTTTTTCCCATTTAAAGAAAGAAACAGGTTATCAAACCTACACGATACCAATATCGGTGACTGGAAATTATATTTTAGGGTTTGGGGTAGTTGATGTGGATAAGACAGGGGGAGGAGATAACACTATCAATTCAGCTTTATTAGTTGATAATATTAAACTAACTAATAATTCTGATATCGCCAAAGTTCCCGAACCTGATACTATTTTCGGACTATTATTAACTCTAGGATTAGCCAGCAAGTGCAAGCGCAAGAATTGTTAACATCACCCGCTATCAAGAAAAAGGGTTTCTTAAAGAAACCCTTTTTCTGCGTCAGTATATCACAAAAATTGCTTCGGTGCTTCAAGATAACTGATAACTGAAGTGTCCTATTCTTACGGTTAGGTAAAAGTCAACTATGAGTGCTAAATTTTGCATATTAATTCCCTCAAAAATCTTGCGAATTGAAAAGCATTTTAGGCAAAAGCTAGATTCGTGGCTGGCTGAAGCTGAGGCGGCAAATCTTTCTAATTGCGGTTTGTCTAATTATGCTCTATATAGCTTGTCAGAATTTGAGAAACGTCCAGATGTTAATTTGAATTTGCCAGATAATATCGGCGATCGCTATCATGTAATAGATTGGGGATTTTATTTTATGTCTGATGCTATCCTGAGAGATTTTTTATCTTGGCTGGCACAAATATATGTTTATGGAGAAGTGGGAGTATTGAAATATTGGTCTGATGAACTTAGACGGTTTCCCCCAATTAAAATTAGTAAGATTCAGCAGTATATTTCTCATTTTTCTATGAAGAATTTACCGCTAGATGAACTCTGTTTTTTTTTATTAGGAGAAATCAATGAAACTAGCTAACTTATTTCCTTTAAGCAAGGAACAAAGACAGACACTCATTCGTAATTATCAAATTCTCCGACAAGAAGTCGATAAGATTGGTAAAGAGTATGAACAAAAATCTTATGAAGAACTGTTCAGCAAAAATGAACCAACAATTTTAACGGTAACAACGGATGCGGGTTTCAAACTAACCTTCGTTGCGGAAGCTTACCATTTACAAAAAAATGGGACAATCTGCTTTTGTATTGATGCTGATGGTTTACCAACCCTATTTTGCATCAAGCCATCCTACAATTTCTACAAACGTTCTGATGACTCGGTGTATTACTAAATTAATCCTTTTCTTTCCCAGATGAACAGCTTATATTATATCTGGTTAAATAACCGTGATATTGTCAAGGCGCAATCCTAGCACCCTTTACATCTGCCATGCTTCCCACAGCAGCCAATTGATTTATTCAGCAAACCCTAATTAGGGCTTGCGGCCAAAAGTAGGCGCGAAGCATTCGGATAGAAAATCTCTGGTTTCACCGATAGGTTATTGCCCGAATTCATCGCCCCTACAGGACGCGGGCCGATGAAGACGCAAGGTTTTGAAGCACGATTCTCTCAAAATCTTGCACCTGTGGGAGCGAGAAAAGCCACAAAACCTCTACCTTGCCTACATTTCACATTTATTCAGCAAACCCTAATTATGGATGCTTTTGCCGATAACCTGTACTGCACTGAAACTGATTAGGGGAAATTTTATTACAAATGCTCAAGCTTGTTCTTTTGCAACTCTAGCGCTTGCCACCCTCCCATACTTTTTAAACAGGATTTCGTCTGACTGCTGATTCCTGATTCCTGATGGCTGTTCCCTGAATCATCCCGCAGTTTTATATTTTCTTTAGACATGGACTGTCCTAAAACCTGCTCAGAGCGGCCAAAAGTCAGAAAATAGAAATAAAGGTGCGATTGGAGAATTCGAGTAGCGATCGCACCCGTCAGCCGCCATTGGAGAAAGATAAAGTTATGGCAGATAACTACAGAAGTCGCATTGTTACTCAAGGTACCCAACGCAGTCCTAATCGGGCTATGTTAAGAGCGGTAGGTTTTGGGGATGAGGACTTTAGCAAACCCATCATCGGCATCGCTAACGGATTTAGCACCATTACCCCCTGTAACATGGGAATTAATGATTTAGCAATGCGTGCCGAAGCAGGAACCAGATTAGCGGGGGGAATGCCGCAACTTTTCGGGACTATCACCATTAGTGACGGGATTTCCATGGGAACAGAAGGAATGAAATATTCTCTCGTTTCTAGGGAAGTAATCGCCGATTCCATTGAAACCGTCTGTAATGGTCAAAGTCTCGATGGAGTCCTCGCTATCGGGGGTTGTGACAAAAATATGCCGGGGGCAATGATTGCCATGGCCCGGATGAATATTCCCGCTATTTTCGTCTATGGTGGCACGATTAAACCGGGGCGCTACAAAGATTGCGATTTAACCGTGGTCAGTTCCTTTGAAGCCGTGGGACAGTACAGCGCCGGTAAAATCAGTGAAGAAGACCTCATCGGAATTGAACGCAACGCTTGCCCCGGGGCCGGTTCCTGTGGTGGAATGTTTACTGCTAATACCATGTCTTCCATTTTTGAAACCATGGGGATGAGTTTACCCTATACCTCAACCATGGCCGCCGAAGATGCGGAAAAAGCCGATAGTACCGAAGAATCGGCCAAGGTTTTGGTCGAGGCGGTTAGAAAACAGATTCTCCCTAGCCAAATTTTGACCCGTAAAGCCTTTGAAAACGCCATTTCGGTAATTATGGCGGTGGGGGGTTCCACTAACGCTGTGCTGCACCTTTTAGCCATTTCCCGCACCATCGGGGTAGAATTATCGATCGATGATTTTGAAACCATCCGCCAGCGTGTACCGGTTATCTGCGATCTTAAACCCTCCGGGCGTTACGTTACCGTAGATCTGCATAAAGCCGGCGGTATTCCCCAAGTGATGAAAATTCTCCTGGTTAATGGTTTACTACACGGGGATGCTCTCACCATTAGCGGTCAGACTATCGCCGAGATTTTAGCCGATATTCCCGACCAACCGCCCTCAGGCCAAGACGTTATCCGTCCTTTTAGCAATCCTGTCTATAAAGAGGGTCATTTAGCCATTTTAAAAGGAAATCTGGCCACAGAGGGGGCCGTGGCCAAAATTAGCGGCGTGAAAACTCCGGTCATCACTGGGCCTGCGCGGGTGTTTGAGTCGGAAGAAACCTGTTTAGAGGCAATTTTAGCCGGAAAAATTAAAGCCGGGGATGTGGTGGTTGTCCGTTACGAGGGACCAGTAGGCGGACCGGGTATGCGGGAAATGTTAGCCCCCACTTCGGCAATTATCGGCGCCGGTTTAGGGGATTCCGTGGGATTAATTACCGATGGTCGTTTTTCTGGGGGAACCTATGGCATGGTGGTCGGTCACGTCGCTCCAGAAGCAGCGGTGGGTGGTACAATTGCCCTAGTAGAGGAAGGAGATCAAATCACTATTGATGCTCGTCAACGTCTCTTGAGTTTAAATGTATCGGAAGAAGAATTAGTCCGTCGTCGTAACCATTGGCAACCGCGCCCCCCACGCTATAAAACGGGAATTCTCGGCAAATACGCCAAGTTAGTCTCCTCTAGCAGTCTCGGCGCTTTAACGGATCTGAATCTGTTCTAAAAGTATAACGGGGAATGGCGATCAATTGCGATCGCCATTTCCCCCACTGCCCACCGAACACCCCCACTGATAACTGATAACTGATAAGACTGACGGCTCTAATTAGGGTTTGCGGCAAAAAGTAGGGGCGAAGCATTCGGATAGAAAATCTACGGTTTCACCGATAGGTTATTGCCCGAATGCTTCGCCCCTACAGGACGCGGGCCGATGAAGACACAAGGTTTTGAAGCATGATTCTCTCAAAATCTGGCACCTGTTTCGCTCGTAAAGCCACAAAACCCTTACCTTGCCTACATTTCACATTTATTCAGCCAGCCCTAATTAATGCTCATTCTTAATTCTCCTGCCTCCTGACGACCGACTCCTGACTCCGTTAAAGATTAATAACTATGACCTATCTACTCACTGTCTATCGAGCGCTCGAATGCCGTCCAGATACCTATCGGGACTGGTATGACCAAGGCAATATTTTAAAAGAAAGAATGGACTATTTTGGAGCCTTAATCAGCTACGAAAAAGCCTTAGAATATTATCCAGATGATTATTGGGCATGGTACAAAAGGGGTATGATACTAGAAGACTTGGGAATGTATGAAGAAGCGGCTCAAAGTTATGCTAACGCCGCACAGGTAAAGGATGATAACTATTGGGCTTGGTACGATCAAGGTTGTGTTTATCTACAGGAATTAAAGGACTACGAAAAAGCGATCGCTTGTTTTCAACGGGCCCTAAGTCATAGTCCGGGGGACTATTGGGCAGCCTACCGGCAAGGGGAGGCCTATCGATTGCTGAAAAATTACGAACGCGCTATCACTTCCTACGATCTGGCCTTGGGGGTGCGACCCCGGGATTATTGGGCCTGGTATCGTCGCGGCGACGCTTTCCGGGATTGGGGCAATCCCCAAGAGGCTTTATTTAATTATCGTACCGCCCTCGATATCCGACCGCAAGATTACTGGTCCTGGTATCAACAGGGTGTGATCTTACA
>NZ_JASJFG010000093.1:0-4489 GCF_030065375.1 Microcystis sp. M49636_WE2
CCCTAAGCCGAGTTTTCAAGGTGCTGCGCCGTCCACTTGGTTTTCGAGACTGGCCTTTTAATTCTAACGTAAAGCCAACCTAGAACGGCGGGGTTTCAGACCCAAAATTTCCGATGAGTCAACCCCTTCCAGAGATAAAAATTTTTTTGGCTAGTTTGTTTCAAATCGCTCAAGATTCTAAGTTGTCATCTACAATGGAATTAGCGGAGACGAAAGTTTCCGTTCACTCCTCACACCACACTCCGTCCGGACAATGTTCGGGCGGTTTCTTATTGAAAATACTTGATCTCTACAAATTCCCTGTTACACTGTATGATCAAAGATTTCTTGGAATCTTTTCACGTTCAAATGTACTACTATGTGAGGGACATCACTTGTCTAAACGTTATTTGTTCACCTCGGAATCGGTTACAGAGGGACATCCCGATAAAATTTGTGACCAGATTTCTGATACCATTCTCGATGCTCTGTTATCCCAAGATGACCACAGTCGTGTAGCGGCTGAAGTGGTTGTCAATACAGGGTTAGTCTTGATTACCGGTGAAATCACCTCGAAAGCGCAAGTTCATTTCGTCAATTTAGTTCGCAGTAAAATCGCTGAAATCGGTTATATCAACGCAGATAACGGATTTTCCTCGAATAGTTGCACCGTTTTAGTCGCTTTAGACGAACAATCTCCCGATATTTCCCAGGGTGTCACGGCTGCTCAGGAAAATCGCGAACTTCTCAGCAATGATGAACTCGATAAAATTGGTGCGGGAGACCAGGGTATTGTCTTCGGTTTCGCTTGCAATGAAACCCCCGAATTTATGCCCTTACCGATTAGTTTAGCCCACCGCATCGCTCGCCGTTTAGCGGCAGTCAGAAAAACGGGTGAACTGTCCTATCTGCGTCCCGACGGTAAGACGCAAGTATCGGTCATTTATGAAGATGGTCGTCCCGTGGGTATCGATACTATCCTTGTTTCTACCCAACACGATGCCACTATCGGCGATATCACCGATAATGATCTCGTCCAACAAAAGATTAAAAGTGATCTCTGGGAAGCGGTAGTACAACCGGTCTTCAGCGATTTAGAAATTAAACCCGATGCCAATACCCGTTATCTGGTTAATCCCACTGGAAAATTCGTCATTGGTGGACCCCAAGGCGATGCGGGATTAACGGGACGGAAAATTATCGTCGATACCTACGGTGGCTATTCTCGTCACGGTGGCGGTGCTTTCTCCGGTAAGGATCCTACCAAAGTTGATCGCTCCGCGGCCTATGCTTGCCGTTATGTGGCCAAAAATATCGTCGCCGCTGGTTTGGCCGATAAGTGCGAGATTCAAGTGGGTTATGCGATTGGGGTAGCTCGTCCGGTAAGTGTCTTCGTGGAAACCTTTGGCACTGGCAAAGTCGCCGATGATGTGATTCTGGACTTAATCAATAAATACTTTGAACTCCGTCCGGCCGGTATTATCCAAACCTTTAACCTGCGCGGTTTACCCAGTGAAAGAGGCGAGCGTTTTTACCAAGATGTAGCCGCTTATGGTCATTTTGGTCGCAATGATCTCGATTTACCCTGGGAACAAACCGATAAAGCCGCTATCCTCAAAGAAGCTTTGACTTCTGCGGTGGTATAGGGTTAAAAATTAACTGAAAATTTTGATTCAGGAATAGAGTTTCAGGCTCTATTCCTTTTTTATACTAAATTCGTTGAGTATAGGCTACTTAGGGTTTGCGGCAAAAAGTTTTTCGTGGGGGTAGGGTGTAGGGTTTTACCGATTTTCAGGGGGTCAATTACCTAATTTTCAGGGAAAAAGTGCCTAAATTTCCCCCCCGATCACCCCAAGATCTGGCACTTTTTGATGGGAAAAAAGTCTAAAATTCTTATCCAACAAGGTTTTTAGATTTATTCAGCACACCCTACTTATGAGAAGAGGCAAAAGCGGGAATAAATAATCAGATTTTCTAACCTGAAGATTAATCTTCAGTTTACTAGGCTAAAATCCGAAAGAATAACCAATTTTTAGCTTTAATTGACTTTGATCATTGCCATTAGTGCCAATATCTCCCTCAATACCGAAATCGATCACACCTTGACGATTAATTTGCTGACGAATTCCCATTCCAGTGCGAATTAAAACCCCACCATTACTATTATCGCTGGTAATTACGCCCAATTCTGCTAAAAAAGTTTGATCGAAGCGTTTCGGATAACCAATCGGTCGGGAGTAACCGAGAATTGCGGCGGGTAAAAAAGATCGATCGCCGTCATCGGGGTCAGTTTTTATGTTTAAATCGAGATTAAGATGCAAGCGATCAAATTGACCAACAGTTTTACTGGCAATTCCCCGCAGACGAAAATCTAATCCCCCGGCATTATTTCCCGTCGGTAATCCTAAATCAGTACGAATGGCAAAAGCGGGAACATTATCGTATTCACGATTGAAATTATAGAAAAAACCTACAGATAAATTTCCCACATCAAAACTTGTATCATCACTATTAACTCGTCCTCCCACTTGCGGATCGATGCCGATAATAATATGACCATTGCGAATAATACCGTTGAGGTATTCAATATCAAACTCACCACCAAGATTACTATTTTCAGGAAAGACTAGACTTCCTCCAAATTCTATCGATTGTTCCCCAAAACCCATACTTTCAGCATCATCAAAATAAAGGGGACGACCGGAATCAAGATTGTTATGATCGTTGGCAAAAACTGGATTAGTAAAACTGGCAACTAAACCCACGGCAATCAATAAAAATCTTCTCATTTTGTCGGTTCCTCTTGAGCATTGCTGTGGTCAGGTTTTTTCTCCGTATTAGCAGGGTTTTCTGGGGAGTGATTTTCGTGGTTATGGTGTTGGTGATCTCCTCCCTCATCTACTTGAGAATCATCAGGTTTTTTCTCAGAATTATCAGGATTTTCGTGATTATGACCTTCGTGAGAAATATCTGCTGGCATTAATCCCATACCCGGAATTCCTGACTCAAAACGATGATCATGTAGTCCTTCACCACCATAATTTTTTCCTGCTGCCATTCCTTGATGATTAGCAGCCATTACTAACCAAATAGCGCGGGTAATTTGTTCGTCTTTTTGTTGGGGAGTTAGCCAATCTGATGCCAGAATATCATTAACCATATCGTGCAACATATGCAGGTTATCAAAGGTGTTAGATATTGCGGGAAAACGTCGGGCAAACTTGGGACTAAGTTCGGCAAACATGGGCATAAAAGCTCGATCTGTGCGATATAATTCCTTAGTATGGTATTGTTTACCCACCTGTTTATAAGCCTGTTTTTGTTCCTCTAAAGTTTTCTCATAAAGCAAGTCATACATGGTTCCTTGTAGCCAATGGTAGCCCCAAAATAAGCCATTTACTTTCGGATATTTCTGGCGAAAAGCTTTAGAATAGGGCTGGGAATCCAGATAACCCATATTCATCGGTAATCCCGTAATAGCATAGGGAACTTTTGTCAAGTAAAATTGATATAATTTTTCAATTTCTGCTTCTTTTTCCTCGTTGGTTAATTTGCTGCTGGCTAAAACATCAACGGTTTGAGCATGGAAAATATGCGCCCACTCGAAAACCTGTTCTAAAACACCGTATTTTCTGCCAAAAGTTGGAGAAATATTACCCTCGTCGGGCATAAATTTAGGCGGATTTTTTAAAACCCAATTAATTTTTTGGTATGTCTTAGTTTCTAAATCTTTCGCTTTTCCCGTTACGATATCTTCGTAGGCAAAGGCATGACCAACAGCGATCGCATTCAAGTCTAAAGCTAAATCTCTGACATTATAAATGGCATTGTTATAAACCCCTCTTTGGGGATAAATATGATTACGTTGCTTGTTGTACATCCAAGCTGGTATATTATCAGGAATTGCTTGTAAAGTCTGAGTTTGAGGTGAATCAAGATGTAAATGTTGAGCAATAACAGGAGTAGAAATAAGTGCTACACTTACCAATAAAATTAACTTTTTCATAATAGTTAAACCTTGAGATTAGGGCAAATAAATTGATCGTCTTTTACTGGTGTATCCGTCCATCCTTGCAGGGTTTCGGTTAATTGTTGACGCAATAAAAGCAATTGTTCCACTTGTTGATCGATCTCAGCAATATGTTTAATTAATTTTTCTTGAATATCTCCACAGGGTAACTCACCATGGTCATGAATTACTAAACATTCGCGGATCTCTTGCAGACTTAAACCCAAAGATTGTAATCTTTTGACAAACAGCAAGCGATGGACAGTATCGGGAGTAAATAGGCGAAATTGTCCCTCTGTCCTCTCAGGGGACTGAATTAGTCCTAATTCCTCGTAATAACGAATCGTTTTAATTGAAACACCACTTTCTAGGGAAAGTTGACCGATTTTGAGCATTATTTTTGCTCCTTAATCCTATCGTTACCCTATTATAAAATCTCCCCCTGACTGGAGAATCAAGGGGGGGGAAAGAAATATTTTTTTAACTGACTTTACACTCAAC
>NZ_JASJFG010000835.1:0-2393 GCF_030065375.1 Microcystis sp. M49636_WE2
CCTGCCTTGGCCCTCTGTTCGCTCTGCATTTCTAAAGCCGATGAATTCAGAAGATTTTAATGTTTTACCCCTTGACAAAATGACAGACTTACCCAATGAATCTGTCGAAGAATTTAGTTTTGATGATCTCTGGAACGATCGCCCGGTAGAGAATCCCCTGCCATCGGAAACCGCCCCCGAAGGCGAATTAGTTCCCACAGCGCAGGCGCAACCCCTGCGGGGGGAAATCGAGGCTCTAGAACGGCAAAAACAGAGCCTAGCGGCGGAAATCTCGGCGTTAAAAGCGGAAAAAGAACGCTTGATCGCCGAGGAACTAGGAGATATCAAAGCTCAAATCGAAAGAATGCTCAAGGAAGGCGTAAAAGACCTAGAACAACGCAAACAGGCTTTAGAATTGGCGATCGAACAGTTAGAACGCCGTCGTGAGCGTATTCGACAGGAAATGCGGAGTAATTTCGCCGGAGTCTCCCAGGACATAGCCGTGCGGGTTCAGGGATTTAAAGACTATCTGGTGGGCAGTTTACAGGATTTGGCTGCGGCTGCCGAACAGTTGGAATTACCCCGTTTTGAAACCCCCGAAAAATCCCCCCGACCCGTGGAACCTCCCCTGCGGACCGAACGGGAGGAAAACCCGCGCCCATCCCGTGGCAGTCAAGGCCGGGATGATCGCGAAGAAAGTCCCCGTCCCCCCCGTACCAGTAACCAGGGCCGGGATAATTGGCAAGAACCCCGTCGCTCTAACCGTTCGGGTTATGAATCGGAACCGGTGGGGCAATCCACCCCTAGACAGGGCTTTTCTGACCAAAATCAGCGCATCCAAGCTCTTTTAGACCGTTATCGCAGTCGTCCTGATTATTACGGTCCGCCTTGGCAACTACGGCGCACTTTTGAACCAATTCACGCCGAACGGGTGCAACAGTGGTTCTTTAAACAGGGGGGCCGGGGTACTGTTCGCGGTATGGGTAGCCGTCTCCAAAATATTCTGGTGGCTTCGGCAATTATCTCGATTATGGCGGAATTACAGGGCGATCGCTTCCGTTCTCTCGTTCTGGCTAATAGTCCCGAACGTTTAGGCGAATGGCGGCGCGGCCTCCAAGATTGTCTCGGCATTTCCCGCGCCGATTTTGGCCCGGACCGCGGCATTGTTCTCTTTGAGTCTCCCGAAGCTTTAATTCAAAAAGCGGAACGTTTAATCGACGATAAGTATTCACCGCTCATTATCATCGATGATACCGAAGAACGGCTGAATTTCGCTCTTTTACAATTCCCCTACTGGTTAGCTTTTGCCCCTGAACCCCAACAAAGTTCTAGTTATTGGTATTAACTAATTAGGGTGTGCTGAATAAATCTAAAAACCTTGTTGGATAAGAATTTTAGACTTTTTTCCCATCAAAAAGTGCCAGACCTTGGGGTGATCGGGGGGGGAAATTGACCCCCTGAAAATCGGTAAAACCCCACACCCCACACCCCACACCCTACCCCCACGAAAAACTTTTTGCCGCAAACCCTAATTAGTCCTTGAGTAGTGCGATACATTGGGCTAAAGAAGCGTTAGTTTTCAGCGCTTGTGGGTTAATATGGGTGGCAGCGGCTCGATAACCTTGTTCTAGGAGAGCTGCAATTAAATCTTCCCTTTTAGGTAGATCTAATTTGCCCCTTCTACCAATTTCCCGAAAGCTATAAAAATAGGGAGGAAAATCGTTTTCTTCCCTCATTATTTCTAACAATTTAACTACCTTTTTCCACTGCCATTGATGGGCTAAATCTGCCATTTTTTCTAGATAAAGGCGATCATGTAAACTGCCTAACCACAAGGGTCCGGTTAAGGTTAAAGGTTGCCCGTCCCCAGAACAAACTATCTTGCCTAACTTCGGCCAAGGCACTGATTGATATTCTCCGCAGCTATGACAATAACCGAGAAAACCGTAGTTATGACTATTTAATTGTCTATTGGCCGTTAACCGCACCATCACCCGATAACTTTGACCAAAAAAGAAGGAAAAAATCGGCGTAATTCCTAAACCTAACCGGGCCGATTCTAATTGCAAACCGGCGATAATTAATCTTAATCCCTGTTCGTGGGCAGCCGGATGATTGCGAGCAGATGCTCCATAATCAGCTAAACTATTTTCTAGATTATGACCCGTCAGCGTCCGTCCATCGGTATTAGTTAGATAAATTAAACCACCGATTTTAGTGGCTAAAGGAATAGCACTAAACAGAGATGCAGGGGAACCAAAAGCATCAATATCAACTAGATCGTAATGGTCTTTTTCAAGATAACATTCTAGGAGAACTTCTTGAGCAGATTTATAGGTTATTTTGCCTTTTTTCTGTTGTAATAAACTCTCTAAATTAGCGGCTAAAGTTGGCTTAATTTCTGGATTACCATC
>NZ_JASJFG010000363.1:0-6816 GCF_030065375.1 Microcystis sp. M49636_WE2
TAATTTCCCAAGATAAATCACTTCTACTGCCGATAAATTTCTCCGTTGCTTGCGACCAACGGGGATGGGGTTTACTGGGGTTCACATTAGCCTCAAAATCGTATTCGTGAGCGTCAATTGTGTTCCAGTAGGTGGCGGGTTGTTTGGCGGTAAATTCAATTTTTACTATCGATTTTGCTCCTTTAAAACCGTATTTCCAAGGAATAACCATTCGCAAGGGTGCGCCGTGTTGTTTGGGTAAATCATGCCCGAAAATTCCCACAGCAAAGAAAGCTAATTCGTTGGCCATTTCTTCAATTCTTAAACCTTCTGTATAGGGCCAGGGTAAGGCTCCTAAATGTAATCCTGGCCCCTTGGTAATTTCGGGATCATAAAAGGAGGTAAAACGGACGAATTTAGCTTCCGGTTTTGGTTCCACTGCTGCGATTAAAGCACTCATGGGAAAACCCAGCCAAGGTAACACCATTGACCAAGCTTCCACACAACGAAAACGATAGATTCTTTCTTCGAGAGGGAAGGTTTTTTTAATAGTATCTATATCGTAGGTCTGGGGATTTTTTACCAATCCTCCCACTTCTACCGTCCAGGGATTCGTCGGTAATTTCTGCGCTTTTAACCAGATATTTTTCCCCCCTCCGAACTCATAAAAATTGTTATATCTCCCCGCTACAGTTTCGGCAACTATGGGGCGATTTACCGTTAAAAAATTCGGATTCTTGCTGAACCCTGCAATTTTAGGTAATTGCAAACTTTTTTCTAAAGCTTCCGAGGAGGAGGATTTACCACAAGCGGTTAATAATAGGGAACTACCCGCAATTCCTGTCCCGATTAACCCCTGTAAAAAGCGACGACGGTTAAAATAAACACTTTCGGAAGTAACTTCATTTTCGGAAATTTGCCAGGATTTAGCTAAACGAATTAAGACCATAATTATCCCCAATTTTATTGACAAAAAAGCAGAGTTATGATATATGATACCACAACTCTGATTGTACAATATTTTGTCAGTTTTTTTAAGAAATTTCGGCGAGCATCGGGGCAGTCACCAGAGGTTCCCGTCGTCCTTTTAAGACCATGGGAACTCCTCGCGAGGGAGCAAGGGTGACACCGCGGCGGCTGGGTTTTTCGGGGGTATTATTAACTAGAGTTAACTGATAATTGGCCAAAATTGTGGCGATAGCGATTTTCATCTCGTAGATAGCTAAAACTTCCCCAATACAACGACGCGCTCCACCACCAAAAGGCATATATTCGTAGGGGGTGAATTGTTTTTCTAAAAAGCGTTCTGGTTTAAAAGTATGGGAATCGGGGAAAGTTTGCTCCCGGTGGTGAGCTAGATAAATACAACCCATAAGAATTGTCCCTTTTTCTAAAGGATAACCATCTAGTTCTACCGGTTCTTGCACTACTCGCGGAAAAGTTAACATTCCCACGGGATGAATGCGTAAAGTTTCCGAACAAACCGCCGAAAGATAGGGTAATCGAGTTATATCAATGGGGTTAGGATTATCTCCTAAAGTGGCTATTTCTTGGAGAATTTTTGCTTTAATTTCTGGATAGCGATGAGTCCAGTAGAGCGCCCAAGACATAGAAGTGGCTGTGGTTTCATGACCGGCGAATAATAAGGTCATTAATTCATCGCGCAATTCCTTATCGCTCATCGGGTTGTCTTCTTCATCCCGGGCCGACATCAGTAGTGATAAAATATCGGTACGATTGGGGTTAGGATTAGCTTTTCTTTCGGCAATTTCTGTGTAGATAATATCATCAATTTTTTCTTGGGAACGCCGGTATTTTCCCCAGGGACTCCAAGCACCCAAATCAGCCCGCAAAATTGGAAAAAATAACAAAGAAGCCATCACCGGAGAGTTAAAAATATCGAGCATTTCAGCCAGAATTTTTTTCAGGGTTTGATAACGTTCCCCTTGACTAATTCCAAAAACTGCCTCCATAATTACTTGTAAAGCAATCGCTGTGGTCGCTGAACGGGCCTTAAAAGGTTGATTTTGGGGCAATTCTGCCATTACTCTTAGGGTAATATCGCGGATTAAATCGCCGTAGAAACGCATTCTTTCCCCGTGAAAAGGTGGCAATAAAAGCTGACGGCGTTTTTTATGGATGTCCCCGTCTAACATGACGACGGAATAATCACCAATAATCGGGGCAATAATCCGATTTGCTTCCCCCGGTGCCGAGAATTGTTTACGATCATTAGTTAAAATTTGTTGTAGGGCCGAAGGACTACTGACAAAGATAAAATTATCTACAGTTAAACCCACTTTTGTGCTAAAAATATCGCCATGCTTGCGGGCGGCATTTTCCATAAAACCCACGGGATTAATGATCCATTGTGCCATTTGCACGAAGGTGGGGGCTTTGACCTTGGGGAGGATTTTCATAGATTGATTGCTATATCCAATGCTAATTATTTCTAATTGTGACATTTTTTCTCCAGAGACGGCAAGGTGTAATAGGCTGCCCGCGCATTTGAATTGCTTATTGAGATTAGGCAAGAGGCAAGAGGCAAAAGTAAAGGGATTAGGGGAGATTCAGCTAATCTAAGGATAGGCGGTTAAAATGCGTCCTAGCTTATCAGGTAAACAGCAAAAATTATCGGGCTGTTGCTTGTCTTATCTTCTCGGAGAGAGGGGGATTTTCTGGGAATTTTCAGGATTGGCTTTCTGGTCTAAACAATGATAATCGGGGTAGAATAGCCCCAGTTCTATTTAATTCGCTTCTATAGTTCAATCTCTCTTTTTTCATTCCTTATAGGGACTTTTTATGATTATTTCCAAGTTTTTGCCCTTAGGAAAAACTGTGATTATCAGGCATTTACTGTTATTAACTACATTTAGCCTTGTTTTTTTCCTGACTACTCCCCCCGCTTTTGCCCTCGAATCCAGTGCCTCCACCGGTTTTAACCCTCAAACTATTCTTTTCCATGCCTTAACTTGGGTGGATAGTTTGGGGGCTGTGGGAGCGATCGCGTTTATAATTATCTATATTCTAGCTACTGTGGCCTTTTTTCCAGGTTCAATCCTAACTTTAGGGGCTGGTGTGGTTTTTGGCTTGGTTTTAGGCTCTTTTTACGTCTTTATCGGGGCAACTATCGGTGCTACTGCCGCTTTTCTGGTGGGACGTTATCTGGCTAGGGGTTGGGTGGCGGAAAAAATTCAAGGTAATAATAAATTTCAAGCTATCGATGAAGCTGTGAGGAAAGAAGGTTTAAAAATAGTGCTTTTAACCCGTTTATCTCCCATATTTCCCTTTACTCTGCTCAATTATGCCTATGGTGTCACCGGGGTTTCTCTGAAAGATTATCTACTAGGTTGCGCGGGCATGATTCCGGGGACGATAATGTATGTCTATATTGGCTCTTTAGCGGGCAATCTTGCCACTATCGGGACTTCGGCACCAGCCACTAACCCAGTTTTATCATGGACTATTCGTCTTATCGGTTTTATCGCTACTGTTGCTGTCACCCTCTACGTCACAAAAATTGCCCGTCAGGCCCTGGCATCAGTTATCAGTGAGTAAACCCCTCAATTGCCCTCCCCACCCCACTCCGCCCTTGAGTGGGGACTGACGCGGATTTGTTGACAGGGACTAAAAGAGAGCCGGTGCTGAGAAGTAAGTCCATGGTTGCCAATCGCTTCTAGGTGTTGAGCAGTGCCATAACCCTTGTGACGAGGGAGGCCATAATCGGGATAGCGTCCGTGCCAACGAGTCATTAAGTCATCGCGCCAGACTTTCGCTACGATACTAGCCGCCGCAATTACTGGGGATTTTTGATCTCCCTGAATTACCGCCTTTTGGGGGATTGACAAATCTTTAATAATGTGCTTGCCATCGATCCAGCAGAGACCGGGGGAAAGGGGTAATTTCCCGATAGCTCTGCTCATTGCCAGTAGGGAGGCATGAAAAATATTCAAGCGATCGATCTCTTTCACCGTAGCATAACCGATGCGACAAACAAAATCCCGTTGTATTTGCCAGCTCAATTTTTGCCGTTTTTGGGGGCTAAGTTGCTTACTATCTTTTACCCCCAACTCCCACAGCCGCGCAAAACCAGAGGGGACAGTGACCACTACCGCCGCCACCACGGGGCCAAATAAAGCCCCGCGCCCCACCTCATCGACACCGGCAATTAAGAGTTCTGCGCTCATGACTCATCGGCAGTGGCGGAGGAACGACGACGACGACGACCCAGCACTGCGGTTTCAGCCTCTAGTTGTGGCTCCTCTGTCACCTCGGCGCTCACCGGGGTCTCTAAAGGAATGACTTCGCCGAGAAAAACTGGAGTTTCGGTCGTAATCGGTTCCGGCGTAAAAGTCACTGGTGGACTAGCTTCTTGGTTGATTTCCTGACTAACTTCGCTAGTGGTGGAACGACGACGACGGCGCACCAAGGGACGATTTTCAGCTTCCTCGCCAGTTTCCGTCGCCTCTACTGGGGCGGCGGCGGCTGTGTCCTCGACTTCTAGGGTAGGAGTCAAGGATATTTCAGGAGTGGGAGGCGTTTCTGGGTTTTCCGCCTCCCTTTCCCCTGCCAGTTTCACGGAAACAATCACCGATTTCGGGTCTTTAAACTCCTTATCCACCAGAATCAGGGGAGAAATGCCCATTAAAGAATAAACTTCCTGTTCTACCTCGGTCATTTCCACGGAAACCCGCTCCCGTTCGCTGACGGGGATATTTTTGGCGGTGCTGGCATCTTCTCCTCGTTTCGAGAGACGGGCGGGGCGTTCTCGTTTTTCCTCAAGGCGTTGTGGTTCTGATTCCGGCTCGATTTCGTTGTTAATAGCGTTAGTAGAGGCTTTTTCGCTCCGTTCCTCTTTTAGCAACAGTTCCGAGGGACGACGGCGACGGCGACGGCGAGAATTATTAACCTGTTCTTGATAGTTGGGGTGGAAGGAAAGATCCATCCCTTGGGCGTTTTCTTCGGCCTCAAATTCGGAGAAAACTTCTAGATAGGGTTCGGCCGCCGCAACGCTAGGAGCGCTCTTATCGGGTAGAACTTTTGTATTAGTCGGGGCAACGACAAAGGTTTCTCTTTCCGCGCGGCTAACGGTGGGGGTTTCTAGGGCGATGGCGTTGCCTTCTCCGGGTAGATGGGCTAAATGGCCCAGTCCGCCGCAATGGTCACAGGTTTTGCCGAATAATTCATAAATGTTTTTCCCCTGACGCTTACGAGTTAATTCCACTAACCCCAATTCCGATAATTGGGCAATCTGGGGCCGGGCCTTATCGCTTTTCAAGGCCTTATTAAACAATTCCAGCAGTTTCAACTGGTCGCGACGGGAATCCATATCGATGAAGTCCACCACCACCACACCGCCGATATTTCTCAAGCGCAGTTGTCGGGCGATTTCTGTGGCGGCCTCGCTATTAGTCCAGAGTACGGTTTCTCGGGCCGTGGCCGAACGGGTAAAGGAACCGGAGTTAACATCAATTACCGTTAAAGCTTCCGTCGGTTCGATGATAATGTAGCCGCCAGATGGTAAATCAACCCGGGGTTTCAGGGCCTCGCGAATGGCGGCGTTAACCCGGAAATAGTCGAGAATTGGCTGGGTTTCCCGATGGGAGTCGATATAAACCCCTTCGAGAGCTTTGCCGCCGCCCCAGTTCGTCAATTGTTGTTTAACTCGTTTTACCGCCACCGGGTTATCCACAACAATGCGATTGACATCGGCACTGTACATATCCCGCAAAACCCTTTGAATAAAGTCATCATCGCGGTTCAGCAGGGCCGGGGCGCGGCTGCTGACGGCCATCTGTTGGATACTCTCCCACTGTTTTTGCAGAAATTCCAAATCCTCGATAATCGCTTCTTCCGCTTTGCCTTCGGCCTCGGTGCGTACCAGCAAACCCATCCCCGCTGGTTTGACCAAAATCCCTAAAGCTCGTAAACGGGAGCGCTCGTCTTCACTGCGGATGCGACGGGAGAGATTCACCCCGCGACCATTGGGCATCAATACCAGATAACGGCCCGGGAGAGTGACATTTCCCGTTAGTCGCGGTCCCTTATTGCCGGTGGGTTCTTTCATTACCTGTACCAGCACTTTTTGCTGGGGGGCCAGTAATTCGGTGATAGCACCGGCAGTTTTTTTCAGTCTTAAGGGGCCCAGGTCGGTGACATGGATAAAGCCATTGCGTTCCGCATCGCCAATATTGACAAAGGCCGCATCTATCCCGGGTATGACATTTTCTACTAATCCTAGATAGATGTCGGCCACCTGCTGATTACCTGTGGCTACAACTAATTCCTGAATTTGATCTTCCCAAAAAACAGCCGCTATATGGTGTTGTTCGGCTATGATTATTTGTTTTGGCATTCAATTTCCTCAATCTTTCGGTTTCAAAAGCGACGGACTATGGGCTATTTGTCTATGCTTTGAGGCTACTTCTGGAAATCTGGTCTTGTTAAGAAAGTTCTAAGAAGATGAGTCCGCATCGTTAAAGCCTCATCTTGATGTTCATCTGCCTCTCAGACGTGGGAACTGAGTCTTGGTTTCAGTTGTTAAGTCTGTTTGGCAAGTGCCGGCTTGACCCACAATTAGGTAAGCACAGCCAGGAGACGAGATTTTCAATTAATCCCTGAGTCTTGCTCGATAACAGCATTTTTTATCCGTTTCCGCCGTTTCTGTCTATCAGAATCTAGGAAAAAAGGAGTTTTTGAGTTACTCCCCTCGGCAACAGGTTTCTGTGGAAGGGAAAATAGCGCACTTTTCGATTTTCCAAAAACCACGATTCTTTTAAGAAATGCTTTAATCGAGTCTTATAGACGACTATAACTCACTCGGTCACTCTCTGACAA
>NZ_JASJFG010000001.1:0-4803 GCF_030065375.1 Microcystis sp. M49636_WE2
AAAACCTTGCGTCTTCATCGGCCCGCGTCCTGTAGGGGCGAAGCATTCGGACAATAACCTATCGGTGAAAAGGTAGATTTTCTATCCGAATGCTTCGCCCGTACTTATTCAGCAAACCCAAAATAATGATATTTTGATTATAAACGATCGCGCTCAAACAAAAACATAAATCGTAGTGGACTGACACACCTAATTTAGGTGTAGGGTGCGTATTTGCGGCCATCAATTCGGTCAAAAAACCAAAATTAACAAGCCGCCGTAACGCACCACCTCTATTATTAAATTGGTGCGTTACGCTATCGCTAACACACCCTACTGGCTAATCTTTGTGTCTTTGTGGTTATGATGAATCAATCAACTCCCAATACTAATCAATCTATCCCCGTAGAGATAATTGCTTCCCGTAATTTCATTGATTGGTTAGAGTCTCAGCAGATTAGTCTGGCTTTTACTACCTATCAAAGTTCTCGACTGATGTTTTTAGGAGTTAACCCCCACAGGGGGATGTCGGGATTTGAGCGGATATTTGACCGCGCCATGGGTTTATATGCTACCCCAGAAAGGATTTATCTTAGTTCCCGCTATCAAATCTGGCAACTAGATAATGTGTTATCATCCGAACAACTTTATGATGGTTACGATAAACTTTATATCCCCCGCATTAGTTATACTACTGGGGATTTAGATATTCACGATTTGGCAATAGAGAATCTCTCTGAAAGAATTATATTTATCAGTACGATGTTAAATTGTCTGGCGACAGTCAGCGATCGCCATAGTTGTATTCCCCTATGGAAACCGTCGTTTATTTCCGCTTTAGTCAATGAAGATCGTTGTCATCTCAATGGTTTAGCTTTGGTAGATGGGAAGGCGCGTTATGTTACCGCTTGTAGTCAATCAGATGTGGTGGATGGGTGGAGAGACAGAAGACAAACTGGCGGTTGTGTCATTGATATTCAGTCTAATGAAGTGATTGCTACTGGTTTATCTATGCCTCATTCTCCCCGATTTTATCAGGGTAAGTTATGGTTATTAAATGCGGGTACGGGTTACTTTGGTTATATTGATCAAGACAAAGGCATTTTTGAGCCTGTTACTTTTTGTCCTGGTTTTCTGCGCGGTTTAGCATTTGTCGGAAATTATGCCATTGTTGGATTATCTAAAAGTCGTGGGGTAGATAAGACTTTTTCGGGGTTAATCTTAGATGATAATTTAATGGCTAAAGAAGCAGATCCTCGCTGTGGTCTGCTAATTATTGACTTGAAAACAGGTGAAGTTGTTCACTGGATACGCTTAGAAGGTGAAGTGACTGAACTTTATGATATACAAGTCTTAGAAGGAGTTAAACGTCCCCAAGCTTTAGGATTCCAAAATGATGACATCAGTAAAATTATTACTCTTGATCCTATTTCTCCTTTATTTGGAGGAAATCTAGCAAATAATCAGCCTGATACTTCGCCAGCAGATACCCTTTATCAGCAAGCATACACCTTGCAAAAACAGGTTAAGCTTGAAGAAGCGATCGCTCTCTATCAACAATTAATTAATCAACATCCTCAATATGCAGCTGCTTGGCATCAGTTGGGGGTAATCATGGATAGTTTAGGACAAATTGATCAAGCTATTTTGGCTTACAAGCAAGCTTTATTGATTAATCCTAATTATGCAGAAGCTCACAATAATTTAGGAATAATAGCAGTTAGCAAGGGAGATTTAGACGAGGCGATTATTTGCTTTAACCACGCTATTTGTGGCAATCAAAACTATGCTTTTGCTGATAATAATTTAGGTTTAGTCTTACAAATGCAGGATAAGTTAGGGGATGCTGCGGTCAATTTTCAAGAAGCAATCAGGAAAAACCCTAATTATCCAGAGGCACGCTTGAATTTAGGCAATGTGTTACAACTACAGGGAAAAATTGAAGAAGCGATCGCTTATTTTCAAACAGCAATTAAACTTAATCCTAAGTATATTAAAGCTTATAATAGTTTGGCTTTAGCATTAGGAAGACAGGACAAAGTAGAAGCAGCTATGAGCGTATTTAAGCAAGCTTTAGCTATTCAACCTAATTCCCCAGAGGCTTTTGCTTGCTTATTTTCCATGAAGGAAATGACTTGTAATTGGGACACAAGAGAGTCTGATTTAATTCAACTTTGGCAATTAACCGAAAACCAGTTACAAGAGAGAAAACCTACCGCAGTAACTCCCTTTGATACCTTATATAAACCTTGGTCTGCTAGTCAACAGTTGAAAGTAGCTTGTAACTATGCTCAAGAGGTTAAAAGACAATTAGCCTTAGTTACTAAACCACTCAATTTTAACCATTCACGCACCCGATCTGGACGATTAAAAATAGGTTATTTATGCCATGATTTTCGTAACCATCCCACCAGTCATTTGATGCAAAGTGTCTTTGGTTTACATGATCGCAATAACTTTGAAATAATTGCCTATTCCTATGGTCCTGATGATGGTAGTGAGTATCGTCGTCGCATTGCTAATGATTGCGATCGCTTTTATGATATTGCTACTTTATCAATTACGGAATCTGCACAACGGATTTTTGATGATGGGGTGCATATTTTAGTAGATTTGATGGGATATATTGATAAAGCGCGGACGCAAATATTGGCTTTAAAACCTGCACCGATTCAAGTTAATTATTTGGTTTATCCGGGGACAATGGGAGCAGATTTTATCGACTATATTATTGGTGATGGCATAGTTACACCACCAGAGTCTGCTGATAATTTTAGTGAAAAATTGGTGATTTTACCGGATAGTTATCAGGCTAATGATTATCAACAAATTATATCATCTAAACCTGTTACTCGTTCCCATTATGGTCTTCCTGAATCGGGTTTTGTCTTTTGTTGTTTCAACCACACCTATAAAATTGAGCCGCAAATATTCACTGTATGGATGCAAATTTTGGCTAATGTTCCAGGTAGTGTGTTATGGTTATTTTCGAGAGTAGCTGAAGCTGAAGCAAATCTACGTCGGGAAGCACAAGCGCGAGGAATTGAGGGCGATCGCTTAATTTTTGCCCATCTCCAACCTAAGCCGGAACATTTGGCGCGGCATCAACTAGCTGATTTATTTCTTGATACTTTATACTATAATGCTCATACTACTGGGAGTGATGCTTTATGGGCAGGTTTACCGATTATAACTTGTCCAGGTGCAACTTTTCCTTCCCGTGTTGGTGCTAGTTTACTGACAGCTATTGGCCTACCTGAATTAATTACTAAGAATTTAGAGGAGTATAAAAATTTAGCGATTAATTTAGCAAGATCTCCTGATAAATTGCACGAAATTAAACAGAAACTAGCCCAAAATCGTCTGACTTATCCGTTATTTGATACCCTTCTTTTTACCCGCAATTTAGAACAAGCTTATCGGACAATGTGGGATATTTATGCTGCGGGAAAATCACCAGAGATGATCAGGATAGCCAATTGATCACTGGAATTATCAGGGTAAGCGCATCTTAACAATCCTTGACAAAATCAACTTTATCCCTCCGGGGTTTCACGTTACTTGGCCAGAAAAATTAGAAAAAGTATCGGTGTTTTTTTGAGTAATTAAAGCTTATTTTCATAGATTAAATTTACTTGACAAAATGACTGATATATGTTAACAAATTAAGTCCTAAAATTGAATTACCTTGCTCATTTAACAGGGGACTATAACAAGCGATCGCTCCCTGTTCCGGTACAATTGATAACAAAGCTCCACTAACTCCCGATTTAGTGGGAAAACCTACCTCAAGGGCGAATTGTTGGGAAGCTTCATAGAGTCCACAATTAGTCATAATTTCTAGAATAATTTCGCCAAAAGGAGCAGCTAAAATCAACTTACCTAAATTAGCAAGATCTGCAATTTTTCCAGACAAACAACAGATTCGATTGTAGGTTTCTAGGGCTAAATAACGATGATTGATATAACTGTTTTTTTCTAATTCTAAGCTTAAAGCTTGATTGTGGGTATTAGGATAGGAGTGAACAGAAGCAAGCACAGAGCGATCAAGAAATAATTGACAATTACCCATTTCATTTAACCATAAAAGCAAATTTTCACAGCGAGATTCTGGCGTTTCTCCTGCTAATAAATCCGCTAATGCGATCGCACCACTGTTAATCATTGGATTACGGGGAAAACCGCAATCCTCTTGCAGTTGAGTTAAAGAATTAAAAGGATAACTAGAAGCTTGTTTTCCTACGCGACGAAAAACAGCATCTTCCCCTAAATGAGTTAAAAGATATAATAACAAAAAAGGTTTAATCACACTCATCAAAGGAAAAGTTACAGTTTCATCTCCCCAAGACAAAATCTCCCCCTCAAGACAGTGAATCTGAAGAGCGAAAACATCGGGATGAACTTGGTTCAAAACCGGAATATAATAGGGAGTCTGACCCTTGATATCCGATAAATGCACTTCCCCGATCCAAGTTTGTATATCTTCCACCCTTAATCTAGCTAATCGGTTCATTTTTTTAATCCATGTACTCAGTCAAAGAAGCAGAATCTATAATTTTAACTCAAATTCAACCCCGACAAGAAACCGAAAAAGTTTCTCTAGAGGCAGCTTTTGGGCGCATTTTAGCCGAAGATATCAGCAGTGATTTAGACTTTCCCTATTGGGATAATTCTGCTATGGATGGCTATGCTGTCCGCTACGAAGATGTCAAAGACACTAATCCAGAAAATCCCGTTACTTTAAAGATTATCGCCGAAATTCCCGCCGGCAAAGTCCCCGAAAAAATTATTCAACCAGGAGAAACAGCCCGAATATTTACAGGA
>NZ_JASJFG010000695.1:0-6090 GCF_030065375.1 Microcystis sp. M49636_WE2
ACTGATAACTGATAACTGATAACTGAATTTACCAGCCACTAATCGAATAGGATGATGGTTCGGGGGAATCACTAGAGACTGACTCCGATGACTGATTGCGGGATTCAGCACAAAAAGTGGCCGTATTAAAACCGCCAAAACGTTGAACTGTGCTAGTGCGGAGACGTAAATCGGCATCGGCAAACCAAAAACGCTCGATCGAGGTCATAGTTTCGTATTCTGTAATTAAGACTAAACCTTCCTGTTCATCAATGTGATAACGGCCCGCCACGGGAATGATTTCCGCATAACCTCGCTCCCGCAGGAGAACACCCGCTTGGGGATTATCTTCGTCGGGAATTAGCGCAAAAACGGTGGTTCCTTGATGATTTTCGTTTTCTTTGTCCCACTGCATCGAACCATCCCAACTGACAAAGGCACCCCCCACAGTCTTAGCGGGATCGACTTCGTGCATTTCACAGATAGCGATAATTTTCGGGTTATCGGCGCTTAAAGCTTCCACATAAATCTCGGAATCGCCGGTTTCTGAGCGTCGAAAGGGTAAATGATGGGTGGTGCGCTGAGATTTCCACTGTCCCGCACTTTTCTGAAAAAAGGTCATCCCGTCCATAGTTTTTATCCTCTATTTTTTCCATCTATTTTAACGCCATGGCCGTTTTCTGTAACCCTTGTCCTCCTCTCTCTCTCATTCATCCCCAAAATAATCATGATCAATTCTCTTGATTTCATAGATTTTTTGGGTCGATACACCTAAGTTATAATCAATCATCAATTGACTTAATTCTTCCCCATCAATCAGCACTATTTTTATCTCATTTCTGGGGGCATATTCTAAAGCTTCTTGGGTAAAATAGGAAGTAGTGATAAAAATACCTTTTTTGGCTCCTTGTCCCGCTAATGCTCCGACAAATTTCTGGATTTCTGGACGACCAACGGCATTATTATCAGCCCATCTTTTGGCTTGAATATAGATTATATCTAAACCGAGTCTATCTTCTTTTATTATCCCATCAATCCCTTGATCCCCGCTCTTACCTACCGCTTTACCAGCATCTCTAATCGAGCCACCATAACCCATTTTTACCAGTAATTCTACTACTAATTTTTCAAAAGCATCTGGGGATAATTTTCGCAGAATAAAAAGTAAGTCTGTCGCTAATGCTTGACGAATTTCTTGATAGGAGTTTTCTAGTAATTCCTCGGGATTTTGTTCTTGATCAGAAGTTGATAAATTGCTTTCAAGAGTAATAGTTTCATTTTGCTTATTGACTCTAGTAAATTCTTGAAACTCAGGAAATTGCCTGAGAAATTTGGTATCAATTCGAGTAGGATTTTGAGATAAGATTTCTTTTCCTTTCTCAGAAATTACAAAAGTTGCTCTTTGGGGTGAGTCAATTAATCCCGCTTTCTTTAAATAGGTTTTTGCCCAACCGACTCGATTAGCAAAAATTTCTTGTTGTCCACTGGGAAGCATTTCTTTTCTTTCCGCTTCCGTGACTTGAAACTCTCTGACCAAGGCTTCAATAATTTCTCGATATTTATAAACTTTGCCATCTGCAAGTATTTTTAATAGGGGCAACATAATCGATTGAAAATCGGGAATGGGCATAGTTCGGCTGAAAAGCGGGGGCAGTCATCACAATTATACAGCAACAATCTCCAAGAATTTAGATAGATAATAATACACCTGAAATTATTAAGAATGTCGAGAGGCATTCCTCAAGAATCTGAGAGAGAATCAATATTATGGGAATCTAATACTAAATCTTGTTTAAAAGGTATAGGAGATCGGGAAGTAGTGGAGCCTTTTTAGTAAACAGTAAACAGTGAACTAAAAACTCACATCTGATAACTGATAACTGATAACTGATGCAAAACTGACGGCTTGGCTCTTCTAGGTTCTGTGTGATAAGTTTAACTTACATAGGATCGATCTTTGTGTCCTTTGTGTCTTTGTGGTTCGCTCCACTCCCTCGCTAGGAGTAATGTATCTTAGAATACATTTTACCCACCAAACCTGGGAGAGCCACGGCTTTAAATATAACTTAACTCAGTAAAAAAGACCTATTCGGATGGACAAGAAAGCCTTTTTTCAGTGCTTCTCGTCCTAACAACATCCGAAAACCCATGACATCGCGATTAGTCAAGGTTAATTCGATCGGCCATTGACGACCGCCAAGTGATACACTTGTTCTGATAACGGGACGTAGTTGACTTTGACCCCCGGAATTTTTTACCCGTCGCCATTCGAGGATTTCTGCGGTAGTGGTGACAGTGTGGCGACTATCTTTTTGGTAGGGATGAACTTGAAAGCGCAGCCAATTGCGATCGCCATCTCGAAAAGGATGCAGATCAAAAGCGTGTAGGGCCGAGGAGCGAGCGCCTGTATCAATCTTGGCCTTTATTTTGGTAATGCCTAAATCAGGTAAATCCAGCCATTCTCGCCAACCGATGATGATTTTATCGGGTTTCATCGGTCTATTTAGTTTTTTCTTCTTCAATCTCCCGCTGCATTTGGGCGATTTCTTCGGGAGTCATCGCTTCCAGACGTTTTTTAAAGACGGCATCTTCGTAATCCTTGCGCTGTTGGCCGTAGGTCATATTATCGGTGGCGACTCGAAACAGATAGGTAAAAATCCAACCGATGACACCACCTACCAACACCGCTTGACTCCAAATTCCCGCCGAAGCACTATCTAAACCGGTTTTTTGTAGGACAATGTAGAGGATGCCGCCCATAGCAAACATCCCTATACCAATCCCGATGACATCAATGCGTCTCATGGGTTTTTTTTGGTTGATAACTTAAGCTTTTAGGGTACGACGTTGGGGACGGAAGTTAAGGAAAGGACTCAACAACAGCATCCCGGGGAAGAAAAAGCTCATCAGAAAGTACATAAACCCTCTTTCCCAAGAAGAAGCCACATACCAGCGTGTATTGAGGTAGTAGTAGATAACGGCGGGAATGACGAGCAAATACAAGACACTGAGAGATAGGTAGATCAGGGCGATGATAATGGTTTCTTGCGTCAGAATTGATTGCATAAGGATATATTTTTCTCAATAGCTGTCGGTGAACGGCAATTCACCTGCTGATTATTTTACCCCCTCTTTCCCCCTTTGTGGCGATCGAATTGGCGGGCTAAAATAATTTACTGAAAATACTCTTGCCAATTAAATTATTTATGATATGATAAAAAATTGTCGGTCAAATAACGGGGGCGTGGCGGAATGGTAGACGCTACGGACTTAAAATCCGTTGAGCCTTATAAGCTCGTGAGAGTTCGAGTCTCTCTGCCCCCATCAATCGAAGTCTATATTTAAACTGAGTGTTGGATATTCTAGTACAAATGTCCATGCCCTTAGTAAAAACTTTTTCAGCCAGCCCTATCTAAAATATCCAATAATTCTAGGGGATGATGAATGAGATGATCGGGGTTAAATTGAGTGAGAATTTGAGGGGAATTAAAGCCCCAAGCGACGGCCACCACTTGCACTTGACTTTTTTGGGCGGCAGTAATATCTCTGGTTTCATCGCCGACATAAATCATTTCATCGGGACAGAATTTATTTTGTCGGATCAGGCGATCAATAATTTTGTGTTTGCTGAATAAAGGCGTTCCCGAACAGATAAAATCAAATAAATTTAAGAGTTGATTATTATCTAAAAATATGGTGACATTTTCTTTGGTATTAGAAGTTATTATTCCTAATCTATAGCCTCTTTCTTTAAGAGTGGCGAGGCATTGATGCCAGCCATGGAAGGGTTTCAGACATTCAATTTGTTTATTTAATTCCCGTTTAACTCGATAGAGTAAAAAAGGGATTTTAACGGGGGAAACTTGGGATTGTTTAATAATTTCTTGGGAACTAAGGTTTTTTAGTCTGGCCAAATCTTCCTCGTTGACGGGTTGATAACCAAAATTTTTAGCCAAACGATTGACAATCTCCACGAAAGTATCGTGGGTATCGGCGATAGTACCATCAAAATCGAACACGACCACTTTAATTGTCATCTTGTGCGGGGTGAGGGGAATGAGCTAAATTAGCTTGGGCATTACGTCGCCACTGCTGGGGTTTGATTCGACGCAGGGCTGACGAGATAAAACGACGATCCCACTCCTCTATAGTTAGATTAGCTAATTCATCCAACCTTGGCGAGAGGTTTTCGGGACGAGGTTGAAAATCCTCCACGTCGGTAACTTGGGCAAAACGTTGATTCCAAGGACAGACATCTTGACAGATATCGCAGCCGGCTACCCAACCTTGTAAATTCTTGGCAATTTCTGTAGGCAAAGTTACAGCACGATTTTCGATAGTATGGTAGGCAATACAGCGATTAGCATCCACCACATAGGGACTAACTATTGCTTGGGTCGGACAAGCGCTTAAACAACGGCTACAGGTGCCACAATGGGAGCTATGGGGTCGATCGGGTTCTAAAGGTAAATTAGTTAATATTTCCCCTAAAAAGACCCAACTGCCGTAATTGCGGGTAATTAAGTTACCGTTCTTGGCAATCCAGCCGATCCCTGCTCTTTGCGCCCAAACTTTATCCTGTACTGGTCCAGTATCCACATAGTAACGGGTTTGAATTTGCTCTCCCTGACTTTCTAACCATTGACTGAGGGCTTTTAATTTTTTACTTAATACTTTGTGATAATCCCGTCCCCAAGCATAACGGGAAATTTTGCCATGGTTTTGCTCTTGACTGTGTTGTTGGGGAGTGTAGTAGTTAAGGGCGAGACCAATTAGCGATCGCACTTCCGGCCAAAGAGTTTTGATATCCTGTCGTTTCGGGTTAGTCATCCAATCCATATCAGCGTGATAACCCCGCTCTAACCAGCTTTTTAGATGGGATACCGCCGAGTCTTGGCTGTCCACAGAGGCAATACCGACTTTATGGAAGCCCAACTCTAGCGCTTTTTCTTTGATTTGTGTTTCTGTCACCATAGAAATATCTTAAGTCAAGTATTTGTAATAATTATTTGCAATTCTAAATTTTTTGTTACATGATGCGCGGGTAAAGAGATAAGGCAGTAAGCAAGTCTCTAAATCAAATGAACAATCACCTGTGAGGCTTATTATAAAAAGTCAGCAATCCGATTACTGGATCCTACGGTATTCTCAGTCTTAACACCAAACTAGGTTTCTGGCATCAATTAGCGGAAATGATCAAAGGTTCTCTTGGGTTTGCTGGGTAAAATGTATTCTAAGATACAGTCCTGCTGGCAAGCGCGTGGAACGAACCACAAAGACACAAAGGACACAAAGATTGATCTCTCCTATCTAAGTTAAACTTATCACACAAAGAATAAGAGAGCCGATCAAGGAAGGAACTGTGGTTCCCGTCCCCGCTAACTACAAAATGACTCGCGAGGCGAATCTCGTCCTCACCGCTCTGCAAAGACTGGACTTTAGCCAACAAATCACCGTTTTAGGTAATGCTGTAGTGGACATGGGTGTGATCCTCTTGCCTAGTTTTTCAACTCATCTCTATCTTTAATTTTGACCAAACAACTACCTTGATCCATAACTCCTAACCTCTCGGTTAGGGGTTGTTTTTGATCGAGAGCAGTTATCTTCATGGTGAGGTAGGAAGTCTCTGATTTTAGGGAACGTCGGAACTGCGGAACAGTAGCCGGTAGATATCCAGTCTCGTCATAGTTAGTAAAAGTATAGTCAAATATAGACAGACTGAATTCCATTTCAGAAATTCCCTTCACTTTTACTTCGAGAGATTGATTCTTCTTGGGTGAACTATGCACCTCTCTATCCCATAGCGGTTAAACACATTTGGGAATGCTTTTCGTAAAATATTGTAGGAACCCATGACATCAGATTGAACCAGAATCCCCTTATCTGTACAATATAACCATCGCGAAATTCTTTTTCCTGAAAACACTGGCTTTTCAGTTATCTGTCCATAAACGGGGAGAGGATCGTCATTCAAAAAATTAGAAGCTGAGGTATAGGATTCTTCTTGAAGAATCACAGAGATTCCTTCTAATTGACATTTATAACTAATCATCTCAATTAATCGAGCATGAGGGATGGTCACAAATTTTTGATTGTTGACTTTTCCTAAGT
>NZ_JASJFG010000595.1:0-1621 GCF_030065375.1 Microcystis sp. M49636_WE2
AAGCGATCAAAGTTACCCGCGCTTTTGCCCTCTATTTCCAGTTAATAAATATAATCGAACAACACTACGAACAAAGGGATCAGCAACTACTGCGACGGACGGTGATCGGGGAAGAAAACGAAAGTCCCAAGGCTGACCCAAGGCAAAAAAGCCTTTTAGCCACCATTGTCGGGGCCGATTGGTTAGAAAAAACCCTGAACGAGTCCGATCACTCCGGCCCAAAATCGGGACTATTTCACTGGTTATTTCCCTATCTCAAACAGGTTAACGTCCCTCCCCAAGAAATTCAGCGTCTTCTCGATCAGTTAGATATTCGTCTGGTTTTCACGGCCCACCCCACAGAAATTGTCCGTCACACCATTCGCATTAAACAGCGCCGCATCTCGGGCATTCTCGAAAAACTCGACCAAGCAGAAGAAATCTTTCGCAGTCTGGGGTTAACTAACTCCAGAGAAGCACAAACAGTCACCAAACAGTTAAAAGAAGAAATTCGTTTTTGGTGGCGAACAGATGAACTACACCAATTTAAACCCACCGTCGTCGATGAAGTGGATTATGCCCTGCACTACTTCGATGAAGTTCTCTTTGATTCCCTACCCCAGTTAACCCTGCGTCTGCAGCAAAGCCTAGAATCCTCCTTTCCCAGTTTACGAGCGCCGAAAAATAACTTCTGTCGCTTTGGTTCTTGGGTGGGGGGGGATCGGGATGGCAATCCCTCCGTTACCCCCGAAGTCACCTGGAAAACCTGCTGTTATCAGCGCAATCTCGTTATTAAAAAATATCTCGATGCTATTCGCGACCTGACCAGTATTTTAAGTGCCTCCCTGCACTGGTGTCACGTCTTGCCGGAGTTGCTGGACTCCCTGGACAGAGATAAACAGCAAATGCCCGAAATCTATAGCCAGTTAGCCATCCGCTACCGTCAGGAACCCTATCGCCTCAAATTGGCCTTTATTCAAAAACGTCTGGAAAATACCCGCGATCGCAATAATCGTCTCAATGACCCGGAAGAACGACAATTATTAACTAAACTCAACGAAACCAACATCTATCGCTCTGGTTCCGAGTTTTTAGCCGAATTACAGCTATTACAGCGCAGTCTCTTGCAAACCGGTCTTTCCTGTCAAGAACTGGATCAACTGATCGCCCAAGTGGAGATTTTTGGCTTTGTCCTAACTCAGTTAGATTTTCGGCAAGAATCCACCCGTCACGCCGAATGTATCGAAGAAATCGCCGCCTATCTCGGAGTTTTACCCAAACCCTACGGCCAATTAACCGAATCAGAAAAAATCGCCTGGTTAGTGGCGGAATTAAAAACCCGTCGCCCCTTAATTCCCCGGGAAATGCCCTTTTCGGAAAGAACCTGCGAAACCATTGAAACCCTGCGAGTTTTAAGAAGTCTGCAAGGGGAATTCGGTCTGGAAATCTGCCAAACCTACATTATCAGCATGACCAACGAGGCCAGCGATGTGCTAGAAGTGCTGTTATTAGCCCAAGAAGCCGGTTTATACGACCCCGCCACTAGCCGCAGTTCCCTCCGCATCGTTCCCCTCTTTGAAACCGTCGATGACCTCAAACACGCCCCCGGCATCATGCAGACTTTGTTTGAATTGCCCCTCTA
>NZ_JASJFG010000759.1:0-3477 GCF_030065375.1 Microcystis sp. M49636_WE2
AAAAAAGGACAAAAAGAGTTTTTACCCCTCATTCAACGACCTAATCCGAATATTCCGCAACTTTCCTTTACTAACTTAGTGGAAGCGCACGTTTTAAGAGTTATTCGCAAAGTTCATAACATCCCTCTCGATAAAGTTAGACTTGCCCTAGACTATATTAGTGAACAATTTAACACCGATCATCCTCTAGTTCAAAAACAATTTAGTACCGATGGAACTGACCTTTTTATTGAACAATTTGAACATTTAATTAATGCCTCCCGCTCGGGACAATTGACGATGAAACAATTCTTAAATAATCTCTTAACTCGTATTGAATGGGATGAACAAGATATCGCCACACGGCTTTTTCCCACTATCGACATAAATGGGGAAGACTTCAGCAATAAAGTCCTAAAGATAGACCCTAATATTTCCTTCGGAAAACCCGTGATCACAGGAACAGGAATTCCCACTAAAGTTGTCACAGAACTTTATGATGCGGGGGACTCTATAGAAGATATTGCCAATGATTATAATTGTCAACCTTGGCAAATTGAAAAAGCGATTTTATTCGAGTGCAATTGGCAAGCGGCATGACCTATCAATACACCTATTTTATAGACCGCGCTTTAGGAAAGTCTATCGGTGAAGCTTTGCAAGAAATAGGGGTTAAAATTGAATTTCATCATGCCCATTTTGCCCCAGATGCACCGGATACAGATTGGCTACCTATTGTTAGTCAAAGAGGATGGATAGTATTAACTAAAGATGTAAACATTGGTAGAAATATTTTAGAAGTTCAACAGATAGCCCGTTATCAGGCTCAAGTATTTGTTCTAGTTTCTGGCAACTTACCTCGTCAAACTATGATTAATATTTTTGTCGAAACAATCGATAAAATCGAAAGAATAAACCAAGATAATTAAGCTCCTTTTATCGCCAAAATATACCAAGATTTTCAAGTAAAATTGTGGAAAAATAAAAATGAATTAACCAGAATACTAGAAACTATGTAAAACTTATTAAAATATTTTTTATTCAGTAAAAAATTACAGCTAAATTTGTTGACAATATTCTCACCATTACCTCTGATGCAATTGTCGAAATTGTCTGAGCAGTGAACTGGTTCAATCAACTTCTTAATCCCCCCACTTGCTGTTAAATTTATCTCCGTTCACTTCACCCAGGGGAAGGGGGGACTTCTGGCGAGATTTGAGTTAAACTAGAAAGGTTGACTATTGACAAACATCGATCGCACAGGAGTAAATTATGTCTAGAGTCTGTACTATGACGGGGAAAAAGGCCAATAACGCCTATGCGGTGTCCCACTCCCACCGTCGCACCAAAAAATTACAAGAAGCTAACCTACAATGGAAAAGAGTTTGGTGGTCGGAAGGCAACCGTTGGGTAAAACTACGCATCTCTACCAAAGCTATCAAAACCATTGAAAAGAAAGGATTAGCCGTCTTCGCTAGAGAAGTAGGCTTAAACTTGAATTTGTACTAAGCGAGTAGTTCATAAGTAGAGACGAATCGGCTGTATGGTTGACTCCTCTGCTTTTGATTATTAAGTATTGCAACAGGCCGTGATGTGGGGTGAAAACTACCTTTAAGATTAAAAACTTAAAACGACCTGTTCAGGAGAATTTCAATGTACTCAACCCTATTAATGGCCGCCACCGCCGTGCAAGGTTCCAGCGAATGGAGTCCCAAAGTGGCGATTGTCATGATTATCTGCAATATTCTCGCTATTGCTTTCGGTAAAGCGACTATTAAACAACAAAATGTCGGTCCTGCTTTACCTTCCCCCGCTTTATTCGGTGGTATGGGATTAGGCGCTTTACTGGGTACTACCAGTTTTGGTCATGTCCTCGGCGCCGGTGTCATCCTCGGTCTTTCCCGTCTGGGAGTTATCTAAATATGTTTTGATTTTCTCAATCGGTGGCCAAAAGTCACCGATTTCTTTTGTGAAAAATTCTGGACTATATAAGTAGGTAGGTGTTAAAAATTATCAGATGCCCCCCTTATTAAGGGGGGATTAAAGGGGGGACTAAGGGGGGATCGGCACCCCCCTTATCAAGGGGGGCAGGGGGGATCGGCACCCCCCTTATCAAGGGTAGGGTTGATTCATGAATCAACCCTACCTTATCAAGGGGGGATATAGGGGGGATTTAATTAGAACCACTTACTTATAATAAATATGACCTTACCTCAAAAAAATTCTTTTTGGTACGATGAGCGATTTCAGAAGATTTTTCTACAGGTAATTATCCTGCTAATTGTCTGCCTAATTTTCTGGTTTTTTGGCCGCAATTTAGTGATTAATTTCCAACGCCTACGCTTAAGTTTTGGCTTTGGCTTTCTCTTTGATCCTGACCGACCAGCCTCTTTTGCGATTGGTGACTCTCCTATTGCCTACAGTCCCACCGATACCTATTTTCGCGCTCTTTTGGTGGGATTAGTTAATTCCCTCCGCATTATGATTACTGGCATATTTTTGGCGATTAGTCTGGGAATAGTCATCGGGTTAGGTCGCTTGTCGGATAATTGGTTAATTCGTCAGTTGGCAACAATTTATGTGGAAACTATTCGCAATACTCCTTTATTATTACAATTATTTTTCTGGTATTTTGCTGTATTTCTGAAACTGCCGAAAGTTGAGGACTCTCTAGAGTTTTTTGGCAGGGTATTTTTAAATAACTCAGGAGTCTATTTACCTTTTCCCGCTAATAGTTTCAGGACATGGTTAGCCTTAGCTATCATTGCTTTAGGAATAATTATCTCAGTATTTTTATGTCTAAAAAATAAACTTAGTTTATGTCTAACTAGCCTACTAATCCTAGTTATAATTCCTCTAATCTGGGGTTTACAATGGCAAAGTCCCCAAGTTAATCCTCTTAATCAAAATATTGACTTTGGTTTACATCTTTCTTCTGAGTTTGCTACTCTCTTAATCGGTTTAACTGTTTATACAGCTGCCTTTATTGCGGAAACGGTACGGGGGGGGATTCAATCGGTTAATCGGGGACAATGGGAAGCAGCTAAAGCCTTGGGATTAAAACCTTTATTAGTGATGAGATTAGTAATTTTTCCCCAAGCTTTGCCAGTGATTATTCCTCCTTTAACTAATGAATGTTTAAACCTGGTTAAAAACTCTAGTTTAGCGATCGCTATTGGTTATAATGATATTTATGCTATCTCTAGTACCATCGCTAATCAGACGGGAAAATCTGTAGAGATGTTAATAGTAGTTATGGCCACCTATTTATTCTTTAATCTGGTGATTTCTCTGGCTATGAATCAATTAAATCAACGGGTAAAAATTCAGGAAAGATAGGGTGTGTTAGCAAGCGCCTAACGCACCGAATCGCACCAGAATTTAGCGATAAAGTAACTAATGAGCATTAGCAGAATATAAAGCGGTGATAATTGCTGTCACCGCAGGACTAAGACTAGATAAAACCACCACAGAAGCGGTGGCAATGATGATAGTAGT
>NZ_JASJFG010001000.1:0-3181 GCF_030065375.1 Microcystis sp. M49636_WE2
AACCCTTATCCTGACTTGATTTCAGTTTTTTCTTTGTCAGTAAGGGTGTCAACAAGGAATATTACAAATTGTTAACCGAGTCTTGAAAGCCTTGTGCTACAAAGGTTTGAAATGTTAAGAAAGATGTGACTAAAGGACAGCTTGATAAGGGGGGTGTCTGACAACTTTTAACACCTACCTACTTATTATATTCTACTTCATGTTTATTTTAAGCTTTCATACTAGAAAAGAGCGATAAATAGAGGATTATTATAGCTATTCAAGCTTATTTTCCCCTTCTTTTAGCAGAGGTATCGAGTTTTCTGCCGTCAAAATGTCAGGAATATCACTTAAACTGGCAGTTTGATAAACCTGTTCATTTCTAGCAAATAAATTGCCCATATCTTGAGAATAATTAGAAGCGATCGATAATAAAGCTCCGGCAAAAATATAGAGAGGTAAAGGCAAAATAAACCCCTTGGCCCATTGATAAAACTCCACCAACAAAAATAACAAAACACAACCCACAACCCAGACTTTCATCGCACTTTTTCCCTATTTTTACGAGAAAAGGTGAGCAAAAAGCCCACCTTTTATTTAACTAATTCCAGTAAGAATTTATTCAATCACGGGAGCGATTAACTCACGTCTTTCACCGGAAATTACTTTCACCTTACCTTCCTCATCGATATCGACCATGGCCGTATCCCCATCAGAAACCCGTCCGGAGAGAATTTCTTCAGCCAGAACATCTTCCAACAGACGCATAATCGCACGACGTAAGGGACGAGCGCCGTAGGCCGGATTATAACCTTCCTCGATCAAGCGTTCTTTAAACTTATCAGTAACAGACAAAGTAATATTTTGTTCTGTCAGACGTTTAAACACATCCTTGAGCAGGATTTCGGCGATTTCCTTGACTTCTTCCTTATTGAGTTGACGGAAGACAATAATCTCATCGAGACGGTTGAGGAATTCAGGGCGGAAATATTGTTTTAATTCCTCATTAACCAGCGATCGAATGCGATTATACTGGGCCTCGGCTTGATTATCGGCAAACTCGAAACCTAAACCACCGCCACCCTTCTCGATGACTTTAGAACCGATGTTCGAGGTCATAATCAACAGGGTATTTTTAAAGTCCACCGTGCGACCTTTGGCATCGGTCAAACGTCCATCTTCAAGGATTTGCAGAAGCATATTGAAGACATCGGGGTGAGCTTTTTCGATTTCGTCGAATAGCACCACCGTATAAGGACGACGACGCACCGCTTCCGTTAATTGTCCCCCTTCGTTGTAACCAACATAACCCGGAGGTGAACCGATTAACTTAGAAACCGTGTGCCGTTCCATGTATTCCGACATATCGAGACGGATCATCGCATCTTCCGAACCGAAGAAATAAGCGGCCAGAGCTTTAGTTAACTCGGTTTTACCCACCCCCGTTGGACCGGAGAAGATAAAGGAAGCAATGGGACGGTTGGGATTTTTCAGACCGACGCGAGCGCGACGAATGGCACGAGACACCGCTTTAACCGCGTCCTCTTGACCGATGAGACGCTGATGCAGGGTATCTTCCATGTGCAGCAGTTTCTCGGATTCGGTTTCGGTCAGTTTGTTGACGGGAACCCCAGTCCAAGAAGCGACGATGTGAGCGATTTCCTCGGCATCCACAAAGGGTTCATCGTTGCCATCTTCGCCTTTTTTGGTAGAAGCGAGATTCCGGATCTGGGTTTTGATTTCCATTTCCCGATCGCGCAATTCCCCAGCTTTCTCGAAGTCTTGACCGCGCACCGCGTCATCTTTTTGTTTGAGAATTTGCCGCAGTTCCTTGTCTAATTCCTTGGCTGCCGGTGGCAATTGGGAATTAATCAAGCGCACTCTCGAACCAGCTTCATCGATTAAATCGATCGCTTTGTCCGGTAAGAAGCGATCGCTAATGTAGCGATCGGACAATTTCGCCGCCGCTTCTAGCGCTTCGTCTAAGATTTTTAGTTTATGGTGCTGTTCGTAGCGTTCCCGGAGACCGTAGAGAATTTCGATCGTTTCTTCTACGGAGGGTTCACCGACCATAACCGGTTGAAAACGTCTTTCTAGAGCCGCATCCCGTTCGATATGTTTGCGATACTCATCCAAGGTCGTCGCCCCGATACATTGTAGTTCTCCCCGGGCCAAAGCCGGTTTGAGAATATTGGCCGCATCGATCGCCCCTTCGGCTGCCCCAGCACCGATGAGAGTATGAACTTCATCGATAACAAGGACGACGTTACCCGCTTGGCGAATTTCGTCCATGATTTTTTTGAGGCGTTCCTCAAATTCGCCGCGATATTTGGTTCCCGCCACTAACAAGCCGATATCGAGGGTGACAACCCGTTTTTCTTCGAGAATGTCGGGAATATCCTTGTTAGCGATGCGTTGGGCCAATCCTTCTGCGATCGCTGTTTTACCTACCCCCGGTTCCCCGATTAGGACTGGGTTATTTTTGGTACGACGACCGAGAATTTGGATAACGCGCTCGATTTCCTTTTGTCGGCCGACCACGGGATCGAGTTTACCCTCGCTGGCCATTTGGGTGAGATTGGAACCGAATTCATCAAGAGTGGGGGTTTTAGTGCGACCTTGGGAAGATGAACCGGCGGCCACTTCGGCGGTTTCCCCTAACATTCTGATCACCTGGGTGCGAACTTTCGAGAGATCCACGCCGAGATTTTCCAGAACCCTAGCGGCCACACCTTCCCCTTCGCGAATTAGTCCTAAAAGGAGATGTTCTGTGCCAATATAGTTATGGCCCAGTTGACGGGCTTCTTCGAGGGAGAGTTCTAAAACTCGTTTGGCTCTGGGGGTGAAGGGAATTTCCACGGCTACGAATCCGGAACCGCGACCGATGATTTTCTCCACCTCCACGCGCGCATCTTTGAGATTGACACCCATGGACTTGAGGACTTTGGCGGCAACTCCCGTTCCCTCTCCAATTAGTCCTAGTAAAATCTGCTCTGTTCCCACGAAGTTATGGCCAAGGCGGCGGGCTTCTTCTTGGGCGAGCATGATTACTTTAATGGCTTTTTCCGTAAATCTTTCAAACATAGCCTATCCATCACCTACACAAGCGACCCTAGATATGCTGATTTTAGCACGGCTTTTTAGTTTAGCCCTCTTTCAGTGATCAGTTATTGGGGAGCGGCCTGGAAACCTGCCGATAAGT
>NZ_JASJFG010000215.1:0-14720 GCF_030065375.1 Microcystis sp. M49636_WE2
GATCGCTTTGATTCTTTCTTCGACCGACCCTGGCAATCCACGGAAACGCGGCAAACTCGCTTGGTCTTTATCGGCCGCTCCCTCGATAGTCAGAGAATCGAGCAGGCCTTAACTAGGGTTTGCTGAAACTGAAAAAGCTCCGGCAATCGATCGCCCGGATAGATGGTCGGGGATTTGGGTTAGGGTAGTAAAAGATACAGATTACCCACCCTTCCAGACCAACAATTATGACGAACACCAGTAACCCGCTGCTTGCCGGTCAAGGATTACCGGCTTTTGACCAAATCCAACCCGGCCTAATTGTCCCTGGCATGACGCAACTTTTGCAGGAACTGGCCAGAGAATTAACCGATTTAGAAGCGCAGATTGCCCCCACCTGGGAAAAATTAGTCGAACCCCTCACCCGGATCGAAGAACGTTTAAGCTGGAGTTGGGGGATTATCGGTCATCTGATGGGGGTAAAAAATAGCCCGGAATTGCGTCAAGCTTACGAAACCGTACAACCACAGGTAGTCGAGTTTATTAGCCGTTTAAGCCAAAGTAAACCCATTTATGAGGCATTCTCGTCCCTGCGTCAAGGGGAAAGCTGGGGGCAATTAGACGAGGCACAACAGCGCATTGTCGAAGCTTCTCTGCGGGATGCCCAATTGGCCGGGGTGGGATTGGTAGGGGAGAAAAAAGACAGATTTAACGCGATTCAACTGGAATTAGCGGAAATCACCACGAAATTTTCTAATAACCTCCTCGATGCCACCAAAGCTTTTCAACTAAAACTAACAACCCCAGAAGATATCGCCGGTTTACCCCCTAGTCTCCTCAGTTTAGCCGCCCAAACCGCCCGGGGCCAAGGGGAAACTAACGCCAGCACCGAAACTGGTCCCTGGGTGATTACCCTCGATTTTCCCAGTTATTTCCCCTTTATGAAGTACAGCGATAATCGGGAATTGCGCGAAAAACTCTATAAAGCCTACGTTAGTCGGGCTGATCTGGGAGAATTGGATAATAATCCCTTAATTGATCGCATTTTGCAACTTCGTCAGGAACAGGCCCATCTTTTAGGTTATAGTACCTACGCCGAGGTCAGTCTTGCCAGGAAAATGGCCAATTCTGTGGATGAAATCGAGAAATTGCTTGACAATTTGCGCCAAGTCAGCTATGAAGCGGCAAAACAGGATTTAGAGGCCTTAAAAACTTTTGCGGGAACCGACGATCTCAAGCATTGGGATATAGCCTATTGGTCAGAAAAACAGCGTCAGGCCAAGTTTAACTTTAGTGCCGAGGAATTACGCCCCTATTTCCCCCTACCACGGGTTTTAGAAGGCATATTTAGCCTCGCTAAACGGATTTTTGGGGTAGAAATTATCGCTGCCGACGGTCAGTCCCCTATCTGGCATCCCGATGTGCGTTATTTCCAGATTAATGACGAAAAGGGCGAAAAAATTGCCTATTTCTACCTCGATGCCTACAGTCGTCCCGCCGAAAAACGCGGCGGCGCTTGGATGGATGTCTGTATCGGTCGGGCCAAAACCGGCACCGAGGTGCGTTTACCTGTGGCTTATTTAATCTGCAATCAAACGCCTCCAGTGGACGGAAACCCCAGTTTAATGACCTTTGAGGAGGTAAATACCCTATTTCACGAATTTGGCCACGGTTTACAGCATATGTTAACCACTGTGGACTATTCCGGCGCGGCGGGTATTAATAACGTTGAGTGGGATGCGGTGGAATTGCCCAGTCAATTTATGGAAAATTGGTGTTATGATCGCCCTACTTTAATGAGTATGGCCAAACACTACGAAACGGGTGAAACTCTCCCCGAACATTACTATCAAAAACTGCTCCTAGCTAAGAATTATATGAGCGGTTCGGCTATGCTGCGTCAGCTACATTTGTCTTTAGTAGATTTGGAATTACACCATCGTTATCAACCCAATGGCGGCGAAACTCCTAAACAAGTCAGACAGCGTTTAGCGGCAACGACGACGATAATTCCTCCTCTACCAGAAGATGCTTTCTTGTGTTCTTTTGGACATATTTTCGCTGGCGGTTATGCGGCGGGTTACTATAGTTATAAATGGGCGGAAGTTCTCAGCGCCGATGCTTTTGCCGCTTTCGAGGAAGTGGGATTAGATAACGAAGAAGCAGTGAAAGCGATCGGCCGCCGTTTTCGCGATACTGTCTTAGCTATCGGGGGAAGTTCTCATCCTATGAATGTTTTTAAAGCTTTCCGCGGTCGTGAACCTAGTACCGAGCCTCTCCTCCGTCATAGCGGCTTATAAAAGTAGGGTGTGTTAGCGTAGCGTAACGCACCAAAAACTTTTCTTTGTGGTGCGTTACGGCGATATTTAGCTCTTGATTTTTTCCCTGAAAACAAGGGATTGCCTAACGCACCCTACTTAACTGCTGAAACCTTTCTTTGTGGTGCGTTACGGCGATATTTAGCTCTTGATTTTTTCCCTGAAAACAAGGGATTGCCTAACGCACCCTACTTAACTGCTGAAACCTTTCTTTGTGGTGCGTTACGGTAATATTTAGCTCTTGATTTTTTCCCTAAAAACAAGGGATTTCCTAACGCACCCTACTTTCATAAATAGGCTCTCAAACTTGCTGTAAAAATAGAAATGATAAGTTACAATACTATTGTTCTATACATCACCAATCTAGCCTTTGATAAAATTTATGGAATCATCTACTCTACCGATTCATAATCCAGCCGAACGTTTATTAATTATCCTACAAAGATGTTCTCCAGACGAAACTAACGAATCAGTTCAAGCAGTTTTAGCAAGAGCAATGGAAGTGAAAAATGACACTGATTCTGTTCAGAAAGGGTTGATTCAATTAGTACAGCTTATTTATCACATAGAAGATCAACTACAATATTTTCCTTCAAGAAAACAGTCTTCCTATAAAGAACTTATGGAACAAATTAAGGATGAATTAATTAGTGTATTTTCAAGACTTGAAATGTCTTGGTCAAATTCTTTCTTACAGCCATTAAACTCTCCTGACTGGTACGCTCTACATTGGCTTCCTTCTTGTGTAGAAGATTTTGAGGAAATATATTTAAGCAAAGAGGATTTGAACAGGTTAAGGGAAGAAATCTTCGGTTTAATTCAAATGATTGAAGATAGCAAAATTACGCAAGAGTTTAAACAATTTCTGCTGATTAAATTAAATGAAGTCCTAGAAGCTCTTAACAAATTTTACATCGTTGGCTATAATGGTCTTCGCAAGGAAATTTTGGCTACCCTCACCGAGGTGGGAATTAATGAAGTCGAAGGTGAAGATAAGGAAACCAAGAACAATATATCCCAAAAGTTATGGAAATTTTTAACAAAAATAGTTCCAGAAAAAGCACAAAAGATTAATCCGTTAATTAGTCTCCCTGTCAATGTTTATAAGCTGGCAGAAATGATCACCAATAATAATACTTTGCCTCCAGGTAATTAACAAAAAAGGGTTGCTATCATATTTAAATCTTAGATTTTGGTGTGTTACACTTCGCTAACACAACCTACTGTATATTTTTATTAAGAATTATCTGTCCCTTGTAACATTAAATCTTAATTCTTAACAAATTACCCTAGATTCTCAGAGAAAAACCGATTATAATAAAGGGAAATGAACAGAACTGCTCGATCAGTAGATAACTGATTAATTAAAGTTTTATTACTTTTGATGGCCTGGTATTAAGATAAGTAAATTTATTCTTGATCGCCCCCTGAAAGTGAGAAGAAATAGTTTTAATAAACAAAGAGTTTTCAACTTGGCAAAAATCCTCTGGGGGCAATACACATGGAAGTTCTAACCGAGACAATTAACCCAACTTCGATCGAACGGGAACCGATCCATCTCTATAACCGAATTCAACCGCACGGGGTGCTTTTAGTTCTCAGCGAACCGGAGCTAAAAGTCAGCCAAACTAGCAGTAATAGCCGCAGTTTATTGGGTATTTCTCCGGGGGAAATTATCGGTAAAACCCTAGAGGAAATCTTCGATCCCTTTCAGATCGATCCTCTAAAATCAGCCATAGAAAATAACGATTTTGATGCTATCAATCCCTCCAAAATTTGGGCGCGGGTTAAAGGGGATGATTTTGCTGTCTTTGATGCTATTTTTCACCGCAACGCCGAACAAATGCTGATTTTAGAGTTAGAACCAGCTATTTCCTATGAAAACATTCCTTTCCTGAGATTCTATCACCTAGCCAAAACTTCGATCGATAAACTTGAAGCCACCCGTAGCCTGAAAGATTTCTGTAATATCATCGTTAAAGAAGTGCGAAAAATGACAGGATTCGATCGAGTTATGTTATACAAATTCGACGAAGAAGATAACGGTGATGTGATAGCAGAAGACAAAATAGAGCAACTAGAACCCTATCTAGGTTTACGTTATCCCGCTTCCGATATCCCTCTCCCGGCACGAAATTTATTAAGCGCTAATTGGATTCGACAGATTCCCGATGCTACCTCTGAACCCGTCGATCTAGTGCCTGTTCTTCACCCCGAAACTCAACAACCCTTAAATTTAACCCTGTCCAGTCTTAGAAGTGCTTCTCCCTGTCATTTAGAATATCTGCATAACATGGGAGTGGGAGCATCTCTAACTATTTCTCTGATTGAAAATAAACGTCTCTGGGGCATTATTGCCTGTCATCATCGCACCCCTAAATATGTACCCTACGAACTCCGTAAAGCTTGTGAGTTCTTAGGAAGAGTAATTTTCTCGGAAATATCGGCACGGGAAGAAACCGAGGATTATGACTATCGAGTAAAATTAAGCTTTGTGCAATCGCAATTAATCGATTATATGGCGGAAGCTAATAACTTTATTGATGGATTAATTGCCCATAAACCGAATCTGCTCGATCTAACTAAAGCCACAGGAGCCGCTATTTGTTTAGGCGGCAATTATACCTTAATTGGAGTAACACCCAGCGAAGAAGAACTAAATTATCTGATTACTTGGCTAGAAAAAAACGTCCATGAAGATGTTTACTATACTAATTCCTTACCGCGAATTTATACCGATGCGGGTAAGTTTAAAGATATTGCCAGTGGTTTACTAGCAATTCCCATTTCTAAACGTAATTATCTCCTCTGGTTTCGTCCAGAAGTAATTCAAACCGTGAACTGGGGTGGTGATCCGGGTAAAGCGATCGAAACGACTGCCATAGATGGTGATATTCGTCTCTGTCCGCGTAAATCTTTCTCCCTCTGGAAAGAAACCGTTCGCCTCAAATCTTTACCCTGGAAAGCAGTAGAAATTAACGCCGCACTAGAATTACGAAAAGCGATCGTCAATATCATCTTAAAACAAGCCGATGAATTGGCACGTTTAGCGCGGGATTTGGAACTATCGAACGCCGAATTAAAAAAATTCGCCTACGTCGCTTCCCACGATTTACAGGAACCCCTCAATCAAGTCGCCAACTATGTGCAGTTGCTAGAAATGCGCTACACCGAAGAACT
This sequence comes from Microcystis sp. M49636_WE2, assembly GCF_030065375.1. Classification (NCBI taxonomy): domain Bacteria; kingdom Bacillati; phylum Cyanobacteriota; class Cyanophyceae; order Chroococcales; family Microcystaceae; genus Microcystis; species Microcystis sp. M49636_WE2. Next base: position 5,478 of record NZ_JASJFG010000215.1, read on the forward strand.
GGACGAAGATGCTAAAGAATTTATTACTTTTGCCGTCGAAGGTGTCAGCTTGATGCAAACATTAATAGATGATGTGCTGGCTTACTCGAAAGTGGATATGCAGGCGGCAGAGTTTAATACCATCGATGCTAATCTGGCACTGGAAAAAGCTCTCGCTAACCTGAAAGGGAGAATTCAGGAAAGTCAAGCTATAATCACCGTTGATCCTTTGCCAATTGTCATGGCAGATAAAACCCAGTTAATGCAATTGTTCCAAAATCTCATCGGTAATGCCATTAAATTCCGAGGAAAAGCGACTCCCACTATTCATATTTCCGCGCAACGTCAAGAGGAGGAATGGCTGTTCTCTGTCACCGATAATGGAATTGGTATCGATCCCCGATTTTCCGAACGCATTTTCGTGATTTTCCAACGACTGCACACCCGCGACGAGTACCCCGGCACAGGTATGGGTTTGGCGATTTGTAAGAAAATTATCGAGTGTCATCGCGGACGAATTTGGGTAGAATCCCAATTAGGCAAAGGAGCGGTTTTCTATTTTACAATTCCCCTAGGAGGTAACGAGCGTGAGCGCTGGCGAGGACGTGCCACACAAAATTATCTTATTAGTGGAGGACAGCAAAGCTGATATTCGCCTCATCCAAGAGGCATTAAAAACTAGCACCGTCCCGCACGAATTAGTTATCGTTAGGGATGGTGTCAACGCCATGGATTATCTGCGTCGAGAAGGGGAGTATCTCGATTCTCCCCGTCCTAATCTGATTCTTCTCGATCTGAATTTACCAAGAAAAGACGGACGGGAGGTATTAGCGGAAATAAAAAACGATCCCAGTTTAAAAAGAATTCCTGTGGTGGTTTTAACCACTTCTCGCAACGAGGAGGATATTTTTTATAGCTATGAACTGCACGTTAATTGTTATATAACCAAGTCACGCAATCTCAACGATTTGTTCAAAATTGTCAAAAATATCGAGGCTTTTTGGTTAGAAACCGCTACTTTACCCAGTGAGTGAATCATGATCAGTTATCAGTTATCAGTTATCAGTTATCAGGAGTCAGGAGTCAGGAGATAGGAGATAGGAGATAGGAGATAGGAGTCAGGGATCAGTGATCAGGAGATAGGATTCAGGAGTCAGGAGTCAGGAGATTATTTCTATTTATTCTCCCCACACCCCACACCCCACTTCATAATTCATAATTCATAATTCATAATTCCCCCTCCCCACACCCTACACCCTACACCCCCCTCCCCACACCCCACACCCCACTTCCTAACCTCCCAAATCTCTTTAACTCTTGATTAAAAAATGGGACTCTCGCAGGATATAAAAGTTCTTTTAATCGAGGATAATTTAGCCGAAGCTCGATTATTAAAGGAAATTCTTAAGGGTAATGAAAAAAAAGAATTTCATCTGGTTAATGTCTCAAGATTATCCGAGGCTATTTCTTTGTTACAACAAACAGATTTTGATGTAATTTTATTAGATCTAACTTTACCAGATAGTCAGGGTTTGGAATCCTTAGCTCCCCTTTTAATTACGGCTCCGAAATTGCCGATCGTGGTTTTAACTAATACTAATGATGATAATTTGGCTTTAGCAGCACTACGTCAGGGAGCGCAGGATTATTTAATTAAAAGAGAAGTAAGTTTAGAAATTTTAACTCGATCTCTATGTTATGCGATCGAGCGAAAACAGATGGAGGAAGCTTTACGAGAATCGAACGAAGCTTTAAAAATGAGCGTGATTGAACGCACTAATCAACTGGAAAAAGCTCAGGAATTAAATCAGTTAAAAACTGAATTTGTTTCCATGTTATCCCACGATTTTCGCAATCCTTTAAATAAAATTTTACTCTCGGCTGGATTATTAGAAGAAAGTCGCGATCGGTTGACAAAAGATCAGCAAGTTAGCTATTTTCGCATGATTCGATCGGCCATTAAAGACATGGATCAATTGCTCACAGAAGTGTTATTAATTGGCCGGGCCGATTCCGGGAGATTATACTGTCAATTTGATCCAGTTGATTTGCTTGATTATTGTCAAAAATTAGTAGAATCTTTTATTGTTAAGCCGGAGCCGCAATTAGCAATTATTTTCCAAGTTGAGGGCAGCTTAGAAAGAGGACTTTGGGATATAAATTTAATTAAACATATCTTGACAAATTTACTGGGAAATGCTCTCAAATATTCACCCCAAGGGAACCAGGTAGAATTTAAGATTATTGTCGAATCCGAGCAGGTAGTCTTTAAAATTATCGATCGAGGGATTGGTATTCCCAGCCAAGATCAAGAACATTTATTTAAACCTTTTTATCGCGGTAGCAATGTCGATAATATTCAAGGAACGGGATTAGGATTAGCCATTGTCGGACGCTGTGTGGAAGCGCACAAAGGACAAATTCACTTGGAAAGTGAGGAAGGAAAAGGCACAAAGATCACGGTGATTCTACCGATTATTACCGACATTGAACACCTAAATTGAGATGAACGATAGGGTGGCACCACAATTTTTTTTTCTGCTGCCCCTCTGCCCTAGGGTTGATTCATAGTAGGGTTGATTCATGAATCAACCCTACCTCTCCCCTCTCCCTGCTCCCCTTCCATAGGATTGAGGATCACCCTGAGCGTTCATCCGATCGAGTGATTTTGCGGAAAAGTGTTAAAAAAGATTGCTGTTTGTAAAGACAACTGTTACCGTGGGTTCAAGAGTGCGCTTTGAAGGAGGAAAAATCCCATGCACCCTAACCTATCCATCTATCCCCCGATTGCTTCGCTACTTATGTAGGGCATAGATGCACAAATCAAAGATTTCAGAAGCAAAACCAATAAATTCCCGTACTGTTGCTTAAAACAGGAGTTTGATCATGAAATTACAGGGAAAAACAGCCCTAGTCACGGGGGCATCCCGGGGTATCGGACGTGCGATCGCCTTAGAATTAGCCCGACAAGGTTTAAGCAGAATTGTGATTGTTGCCAGAGATCAAGAGCGATTAGAAAAACTAGCCAAAGAAATTGAGTCCCTAGGAGTCATTGCCACACCTTTAGCCCTAGATTTAACCGAAAATGACCTTGTTAGTCCTTCAATTATCCGAGTTTGGCAAGAATGCCGTGGCATTGATATCCTTGTTAACTGTGCCGGTATTGCCCATCAAACCCCCTTTCTACGCTCGCAATTTTCGCAAGTGCAAGCAGAAATATCTTTAAATCTGATGGCCATGTACACAGTTACTCGCTTAATTGCCCGCCGGATGGCAATTCGGGGACAGGGAACCATCGTCAATGTTTCCAGCATGATGGGTAAAATTGCCGCTCCTAGCTTCTCTACCTACTCGGCCACCAAATTTGCCATTTTGGGTTTTAGTCAAGCTCTCAGGTCGGAATTACGGGAACACAACATCAAAGTTGTCACCCTCTTACCCTCTTTAACCGATACGGATATGGTGCGAGAATTGCAGTTATTTCGATGGTTAAAGCCGATGAGCGCCGAAGAAGTCGCCCAAACCCTAATTACCGGGTTAAATAGGGAAAAAACGGAAATTGTCGTCGGTTGGCAAAGTCATCTAGCTCTTTGGTGCCAAAAATTTGCCCCGAAACTGCTCGAGAAAATTGTCGATTTAGCCTCTCCCTTGCGCCAAGGCAAAGGAAAGCGAGGATGGCGAGAAGTGTTTAACTAGGGTTTGATTAAATCTATCAGGGTGAGCATGGCTCACCCTAATCACCTTCACCAACAGGCAATTAAACGGCTGTCAGGGTTTTTTCTAGAAGTTGTCGGGGAGCTTGAACCGAACCACGACAGTGGATTTCCGCAGAATTATTGGGACTTTCAATTAGTTTAACTTTATCTAATTCGGCTCCTAATTGGCGGATCCGTTCCTCCAATAGTTGAGCGATGTGTAAGGCAATATTTTCGGCAGTGGGAACCACTTCGGCAAAGTAGGGAATATCCTTATTTAAAAAAGCATGATCGAAGGGTTCTACTACCAATTCATCGATCGCTTTTTGTAAATCCCCTAGATCAACGATCATACCGGTGCGGGGATCGATTTCTCCCGCCACGGATACTTCTAGGTGATAATTATGGCCATGACCGTTTACCCTGGCGCATTTGCCGTAGATTTCCGAGTTTTGTTCGAGGGTTAATTGCGGTAAAGCCAAACGATGAGCGGCACTAAAATGGGTTTTGACGGTTAAAGTTGCTTCCATATCTTTTCCTTGATATTCTGCCCACAATTCGGGGTGTTCAAATAGTTGAATTTTGACCAATGGTAAATAGGGTGCTAATCTTTGCCAGATAACTCTAGCGATATTTTCTGTGGTGGGTAGGGTTTGCTGAAATTCCGGCCAGACTTGATTGAGATAGGAGTAGTCTAATTGACTGGTTATCTCTCGTTTAATTACCTGTTTAACGGTGGAGAGATTCTCCACCATGCCATAAAGATTGAGTTCTTTGTATAGGGAGACGTATAATTCGTAATTGTGACCATGACCGGGAAAACGGCTACCAAGACCAAAAAGTCTTTGATTTTCGGCTTCGTCCCATTCTGGCAAATAATAGCGATGGCTGGCTGAAAACCGCGCTCGACGATTGATGATGCAATCCATAAATGTGGGCGATCAATGACTTTGTAAAGTTACGTTAAGAGTAACCCCTTCTAGCATAAACCAGTTTTGTCTCCTCTGGCTTGCGGACCGGGGAAAGTTATCCCTCAATTCCAGCAGGGTGCGATCGCTGTGAGCTTCTAGTCAGAAAATTGGCGTTGCTGAATCAAGGTATTAAGTAGGTAGGCACAATTATTTGTAGGATGGGTTAGCGGTAGCGTAACCCATGCGGGCGTTGGGTTTCATGCTTCAACCCAACCTACGTTCATTTTATATTTAATTCCACCCACCTACTTAATGCCAACCGTGCATCGTATCCAAAAGTTAGTTTGGGTCTAGGTTTTAAAAATCCCACAAAAGAAGATTCAAGTCTCAAATCAGCAAGGCCGAAAATCCCTTGACTATCAAACTCCCGATCAAGTATTCTACAAACATACTTCAGACTTCCTTGCACTTCAGCTCTGAATCGGCACTTTGTCAATGGGTAAGTCCTATAATTTATGGTCGAGCAAATACCTCCTATTTATTTTCATCTTCCCGCTTCCCATCGACCCGACCCTTTGCCCGATCACGCCGATCAATTACGAACGGGTCGAGGTTCATTGGCTTGGATTTTACAAACTTATTTGCGATTACGCGAATCGAACTTTCCCTGTGAATTAGTAGATACTATCCCTAAAGAAGGCATTGTAATTGGTCATCGAGAATCGTTAGCTTATGATTTTCAACCCTATCCCAAGTTATTACTGGCTTGTGTTAAAGGGGATCAAAATCCTCAACCCTACGCTCAAATTCATATTGTCCAGAATCGACAGGAATTAACTGCTTCTCAACTTTATATACAATCAATAGCCGAAGATCGCTATCTTTTACCAGGTAAGCGATACTTTTTACCCCATTGGACTCAACCAGGCTTATTTCCTCGCGATCCCCAACGGGGCGATCAGTTTGAAAATGTAGTTTATTTTGGCCTTACCTCCAATTTAGCTCCCCCCTTACGCAAACCCGAATGGCAACGGCAGGTAGATAATTTAGGTTTAAACTGGTGCATTCAAACTAATGATCAGTTTTGGCATGATTATCGTCAAGTAGATGCAATCGTCGCTGTTCGTCGTTTCGACTCTAAGGAAACTTATCCTTGGAAACCCGCCACTAAGCTGTATAATGCCTGGTTAGCAGGTGTTCCTGCTATTTTGGGAAATGAATCCGCTTTTCAAGCAGAGTACAAAAGTGAGCTAGATTTCTTTACTGCTAATAATGAGAATGATGTTATTTATTATCTCAAACAATTGCGGGACAACAATTTTTTAAGGCGGCAAATAAAATCTCATTATCAAGAAAGGTCGAAAACCGTGACTGTTAGCCATCTTCTTCAATGTTGGCATCAGTTTATCTTGAATGAATGTGTTCCCGCCTATAATCAATGGTGTTCCCTTTCTCTCTGGCAACAAGAACAGTTCTTTTTGCGTCGTCGTCTCCTGTTGAAATTGAATCAACTGCAAATGAAAACCCTGAAAATCATCACTGCTCAATAGCCAATGGTTCTCGGTGATTGGGGACAGTAATCTTTGAAGTCCTCTTTTTACCCAGTTTTTGGGGTAGTATTCACTTATCTCTCTTAGATGGCGAGTAGTTGAGTAGTTACTGAGATTGACTTGACACTTTTTCTATAGGTTTTTTTCTGATCGGTTTCAATTATAGATATTTTATCTTGAACGAAAATTACCCTTCCTGTACTAAATCAAGATAACCCAAAGATTCGCCAGTATGCGCATCTAATATTTCTTCGTCATCGATAGGATAAACCATCATTCTTTGACCTTTTCGAATTCCACTAATTTCACCTCTATTCATTACTAATTTATAGTCGTCAATAACTTTGACAACTTTGGCAGGGAAGGTTCCTTTGGGTGATAAAAGGGGAGTTTCTGTGACGTTTTCGGCTCTTCTAGGTTCTGTGTGAGCATGGTATAATAGTAACACAGAACAGGAGGTGGGTTATCTGGATAAATTTTGATCAACCCCTCGATTTACCAAATGTAACAGGGGTCAATTATCAAAAAATTGAGCAGACAATTTTCCTAAAGCTCGCTCTTTTAAATGAAACAATTGAATGTCCGAATTTCCATGAAACCTTGGACAGAATCAATCAGACAGAGTATAATCTAGTCAGAGATTTATCAATATTAGGCAGTCGGGTATATTTAGAAGTACCACGCCGCCAGTTTCATTGTCAAAATTGCCAAAAGTATATTAGCGAAAGATTGAGTTTGATGAGATTAAGACAGCATCATACAATCCGCTATGAATCGATGATTTATGAGAGAGTAAAAAATTCTAGTATCGAAGAAATGAGTCGAGAAGAAGGGTTGGCATGGGAAGAAGTTGAATTAATATTTAATCACTTTGCTAAAGAACTAGAAAAGGAAGAGTGGGAAGCACCAGAACGAATAAGCTTAGATGAATTTAGTAACTTAAAAGGACATAAAGATTTCATAACAACGATCGTAGAACTGAACAATAAAATTTTACTAGATGTGATTAAAGGACATAAGCAAGAAGAATTAATGGAAGCCTTAAAAGCACAGCCTCCAGGCGGTTCGAGAGAAGGTGAAAGAAGTGAGCGTCGATATGTGGTCAGGATTTACAGCAGTGATCAAGGAATTATTTCCCAATGCTAAAATCATCTATGCCGTTTTCATGTAATGGATATCATCAATGACGAGCTTAATAAATTGAGAAAGTTAATGGGGGTGCATGAAAAAGGATTACCTCATTTATTATGGAAGAATAAAGAGGACTTAAAGGACGAGCAAAAACAACAACTAGAAGTTATCTTGAAAGAACATCCATGCTTGGGAATAGCGGACGAAATGAAAGAAGAAATTAGACAAATTTATCAAGGTTGTAGAACGTTCAAAGGTGCTGAGAGAAAATTGGAAAAATGGATAAGAATAGGCGGAATATTATATCAAAGTAGTGCCAGTATGATCCAGAAGCATTTGTCGGGTATCTGTAATTACTTTGAAAATCATACAACCAACGGATTAATTGAGGGAATGAATACCAAAATAAAGCTTATTAAAAGAATAAGTTATGGATTTACCAATTTTGAACATCTTCGACTTAAGCTGTTTGCTTGCTTTAATTCATAACAAAAATTAACACAAGAAAACCAGAAGATCCCCCTGCTCCCTAGCTTACCTCATCAGCGATTAAGGGTAGCAAAAAAAAGAATTAGATTCGCAGAATGAATCATACTAAATCTGGTTATTAAAAACTGATTATTTATTCACCCTTTTCCATTTTGCCTCTTGCCTTTTACTTCTCCTCATAAGTAGCCTATACTCAACGGATTTGGTATCATTAAGCCTTAGCGGAGAGTTTTTGGGTCTTCGAGAATCTCTGGATAGTAAAGAGCGAGCATTCTTTGCCAGTGACGGACAGGATCACAACCCCCGGTGACAGAGACAAGACGACCAAAAACGGAATTGTTCAACCCAGTTTCACAGAGACGAAATTTCGCCTCTGTTAGCCAGACTGATAGCCGATTGAATCGCTAATAATTTTCTCGAGGATTTGTGGTCGGAGAATTTTCTTGGTAGGAAAGGCTGCTACCAAACTCGAATTCCTGTCCGTAGGCTTCCTCTCCGTGTTGAGGAACATCTAACCCTTCTGCTTCCGTATTCGGTTTAACTCGCAGATCCATAAATAAACCGAGAACTTTCAGGATGACAAAAGTACCGACGGCAGCAAAGATATAAGTAGCAGCAACGCCAACAAATTGCGTCCACAGCAACCCCGGATTCCCAAAAAATAAACCATCATTTCCGGCTGAATTAACCGCTTTTGTGGCAAAAAGCCCCGTAAGCAGCGCCCCTATTGTCCCGCCGACACCATGGACGGGATAGGTATCCAAAGAATCATCAAAGCGCAATTTTGCCCGCAGACTAACCGCAAAAAAACAGGTAAGGGCAGTGATCGAACCGATGAGAATCGCACCGATCGGCAGCACATAACCGGCAGCCGGAGTTATACCGACTAATCCCCCTAAAAATCCACTAGCAATACCGATCGCTGTCGGTTTACCGCGTAAAATCCATTCTATAAACATCCATGTCAAACCCCCGGCCGAAGCGGCGATCGTGGTATTAACAAAAGCTGTCGTGGCTAGGGAACTAGAGGAAAGCGCGCTACCACCATTAAAACCAAACCAACCGAACCAGAGTAAACCGATACCCAGAAGAACAAACGGCACATTATGGGGTGCATAGGCTTGGACACCAAAACTACGCCGCGGACCGATCATCCAGGCGGCCACCAGTGCGGAAATCCCAGAACTAATGTGAACAACGGTTCCACCGGCGAAATCCAGCGCCCCGGTGGCAGCCAACCAACCCTTACCCCAAACCCAGTGAGCTAGGGGAGAATAGATCAAGGTGGACCAAAGCAGTAAAAACCAAAAATAGGCTTTAAAGTTGACCCGTTCTACGATCGCCCCCGAAATTAAAGCCGGGGTGATGATGGCGAACATCATCTGATAGACCATAAACACTTGATGGGGAACGGTGGGTGCATAACCGATATTGTCAGGTGCGGCGGCGGTGACTCCGTTGAGAAAAATCCAATCCAGACCACCGATA
>NZ_JASJFG010000197.1:0-2635 GCF_030065375.1 Microcystis sp. M49636_WE2
AGAAGATTCCTCAAGCTCCCTCTCTGCCCAGCAATGCTCTAAAGTTGATAAATATCAATCTAACAAAAACTCAAAGCTTTAGTATACAAGCTTTACAAGCACGAGTTGTTGATAGTTTTACATGACAGGTTCGGTAGAGTCTGAATTCAGGATATTATTTTTATTTATTCTCTCTTTTCCCCTTTCCCCTCTCCCTTATCCCCTCTCCCATCTCCCTTATCCCTTATCCCCTCTCCCTTATCCCCTCTCCCTTATCCCCAATTCCTAATTCATAATTCATAATTCATAATTCCCACTTAAATCTATGCTTAATCTCGTCTCCCTTCCAGAAATTCCCGCCGCTGCTTGGAAACGTCCTCTAGGCAAAGGTTGGGAAAAACCCTACAGCGTCCGTTACGCCAGCAATTTAGATGATGGTCCTTGGCATGGGATGCCTCTGGGGGGATTTGGGGCCGGTTGCATCGGACGTTCCCCCAAAGGTGACTTTAACCTCTGGCATCTGGACGGCGGTGAACACAGTTTTAATAGCCTTGCCGCCTGTCAATTTAGCATTTTTGAACAAACAGAAGACGGAAGCACCCAAGCCTACGCTATGGCGACGGAAAGCCCGACGGATGGAACATTATCGCGCTGGTCGTGGTATCCAGCCGAAAAGGGAACATATTCTGCCCTTTATCCCCGCAGTTGGTACGAGTACAAAGATGTTTTTCAGACTCAATTAATTTGTGAACAATTCTCACCAGTTTGGGCGCATAATTATCAAGAAAGTAGTTATCCTATAGCCCTATTTGAATGGACGGCTCATAATCCCACCGATAAACCGATTACTATTAGTATTATGCTGACTTGGCAAAATACAATCGGTTGGTTTACTAACGCGATTAAATCCCCAGTGGTTAAGGTGAGAGATGATGGCAGTCCCGTCTATGAATATCAATCAAAATGGGGGGAAAGTGAGGGTAATTATAATCAATGGATTGTCGATAATTTCCGCGTTGGCTGTCTAATGCGTCGGGATTACGAAAACCCCGGGGAAGGGGATGGACAGATGGCGATTGCCACTATCACTAATCCAAGTCTAGAGGTATTCTATCGGGGTAAATGGAACCCTGCTGGCGATGGGGGCGAAGTTTGGGACTATTTCGCCATGAATGGCTCTTTACCGGATATTGAGGACGAAACCACCGCCGAAAAAGGGGAACAAACGGCCACGGCCATGGCGATTCGTTTTACCATTCGTCCGGGGAAAACTCGCAAAATTCCTTTTATTTTAGCTTGGGATTTACCCGTAACCGAATTTGCCCAAGGAATTAACTATTATCGTCGTTATACGGACTTTTTCGGTCGCAATGGTCAAAATGCTTGGGCGATGGTACGCACGGCTTTAAAACACGGCGATACATGGCGAGAAAATATTATTAACTGGCAAAAACCGATCCTAGAACGCAGCGATCTGGCCGATTGGTTTAAAATGGCTTTATTTAATGAATTATACCTGTTAACGGACGGCGGTACTCTCTGGACGGCCGCCACGGAACAGGATGCGATCGGTCAATTCGGAGTGTTAGAATGTATTGATTATCGTTGGTATGAAAGTCTGGATGTGCGTCTCTATGGTTCCTTTGGGTTATTGATGTTATGGCCGCGCTTAGAAAAGGCCGTCATGGAAGCTTTTGCGAGGGCAATTCCCAGCAGTGACGACACTCCTCGGATTATTGGATATAACCAAGCTAGTGCCATTCGTAAGGCTAAAAATGCCACTCCCCACGATTTAGGCGCACCCAATGAACACCCTTGGCAAAAGAGCAATTACACCAGTTATCAAGATTGTAATCTCTGGAAAGATTTAGGCAGTGATTTTGTTTTATTAGTCTATCGGGATTATTTATTAACGGGGGCTAAAGATGAGGATTTTCTGCGGGAATGTTGGCCGTCAATTGTCCTGACTTTGCAATATTTAAAAACTTTTGACCTTGATAACGATGGGATTCCCGAAAATTCCGGCGCACCAGACCAAACCTTTGATGATTGGCGTTTACAAGGAATTAGTGCCTATTGTGGTGGTTTGTGGATAGCGGCCCTAGAAGCAACGATTAAAATTGGCGAAATCATTGGAGAAGATACGGCAATTTTTGCCAGTTGGTTACAGCAATCTCGCGCTATTTATCATCAGACTCTCTGGAATGGAGAATATTATAATTTAGATAGTGGCAGTGGTTCCGATGTGGTGATGACTGACCAATTATGCGGTCAATTTTATGCCCGTTTATTGGCTTTACCGGATGTGGTAGAAAATCAATACACGCAATCAGCTTTAGGTAAGATTTATCAGGCTTGTTTTCTCAAGTTTCATGGGGGAAAATTTGGGGCGGCAAATGGGTTAAAACCCGATGGTACTCCCGAAAATCCCCAGGCAACTCATCCCTTGGAAGTTTGGGTAGGAATTAATTTTGGGTTGGTGGCTTTTTTACTACAAATGGGAATGGAAAAGCAAGGATGGCAAATTACAGAAGCGGTGGTGAAACAAGTCTATGAAAATGGCTTACAATTTCGCACCCCGGAAGCAATAACATCGGTGGGAACTTTTCGCGCCTGTCATTATTTACGCGCCATGGCTATCTGGGCTATCTATGGG
>NZ_JASJFG010000698.1:0-1086 GCF_030065375.1 Microcystis sp. M49636_WE2
CTAAAGTCCCGATTTGCGGATAACGCAGATTAACTAATCGTTGCCGCAACTGCTGCCAGGCTTGCTGAGTGAGGACGGGATCAAAGGAAAATTGAAAAGAGGACAAACCCCACTGATCCTCGCCTAAAACCAGCAAAAGAGAGAAACTTTCGCTAAAAACCAGACAAAATCTTTCATTAGCAATCGGATCCGTTGGCAAGAGAGGCAATTCATGAATCTCCGTCGGGGAAATATCGGCGGCGGATTTTTCCTGAGAAGGCAATTGCAAACCCAGCCATTGTAAATGTTTTAAAGCTTTAACGGTAAAAACACCAAATTCAAAACCCGTTAAAGCCTTGCTTTCTCTGACTAAAGCCGTCGGACCGGAGAGAATTAAACCCCGACTGGCGGCAGCATTATTTTGGTTTTGTAATAAGATATTTTCTAAAGCGGCGATCGCTGCGAACCACTCACTTTCCGCTTTCAGTTGCGAGCGCTTGAGCCATTCTGATAAATTAGGATAAAAAGCATTGGGGGTGAAGGTTTCCCGGTCCTGATGGTCAGTCGGCGGGAAAATATCGCTTAATTTCGGTAAAGACCCCTTTAACATCGTCTTCATCACTGACTAGATACAAATTCCTTACCTAGAATAGTACCCCCGTTAATGCTCATCCCATAACAGTAAAACCGAACTCTATTGGCAGTGATATCCGCGTTTTGATAGCAGTTATCTTAATGGTGAGGTACAAAGTCTCTGGTTTTGGGGAGTCGGTCGTCGATAGCAAATTAGGTTACACTTCATTGAGAATGCTCAGAAAGGCTGTCAATCGGCTTAATGATTTGTAATATAGGTTAGTCCAGTTGATCACCTATGCTGGTTGTGGGTTTCGTGGCTCAATTCAACCTCGATAAGTCTGATATTTAATTACACCTGCCGACTTATGTATTTTTTTGTTACATTTAAGTATTTTGGCTCTTCCGAACTTGTCATGTAAAATTAAAGAAAAAACAGACAATTATTGCTGACCAATAAAACAATAATTTATCTTTAAAAGCTGACTATGCTTGCAATACAGCAATTTATTGGTTAAAATATAGACAGCCAAG
>NZ_JASJFG010000083.1:0-43714 GCF_030065375.1 Microcystis sp. M49636_WE2
GCCTGTATTTAATTTCTCGACAAATACGGGATCAGTTATCTTTGCTTCTGTCAAACTGTTACCATTCGCTGTTGTAATTGTGCCACGCCACTCAAAATTTCCTTTTGAATTTTCTTTTTGATATACTCTAAAACTCTGCACTTGAATCAACTGGAGAGTATAACGTTGATTGAAATTAAGGTTTTTCAAATAAGAAGGATTAACATATTTAATTGAATTGTGCAGTATTTTTGTTGGGGTTCTACAATACTTTCCCAAATTATTGATATTGAATCTACCTACACATTTCCACTCACCGGGTAAAACGGAAAAATTTTCCGATTCAAACCCAAAATCATTGCCAGTATCAGCCAGGGGAATTTCGAGAATATCTAAAACTTTTGGTTCTTTACCAGAAATTAGTCTAACTGCTCGTGGAACCCTGCCATCTTCTGGATAAAGAGAATCACACACAGGACGAACCCAATTTCCTGAACCAATATCAATTCCAGCGATACAGCGTTCATTTAATTTCCATGAATTAGCAAGACAGACAATTTTTTTCAGAGATGACATATATTGACATTCCCCCATTTCTCCTTTAAATATTCGGCCACTAAACGACGGTGACAATTATGAGGTTTTGCCTCACTACAGAGTAAACAAGCGTTATTAATTACATCTGGAGAAACTTTTGTTTCAATCCTCCGGCTACTAATAAGTTGTCTAAATTTTTGTTCGTATATTGTCCAATCAACTTTTTTCTTTTTATATTCATCAAGAATATCTTGAGTTGGAGCTAAGTCTAAAACATGAACATAGTCAATGCCACCGATGACTTTTAAAAAATATTCTAGGTCAGCTTTTTTACTAAATCCTGCTAATTGGGAAACATTATTTAAACGAGTATCTATAACTCTCTTAACACCAGCTTTTTGTAAGTCATCAAAGAACTTCTGTGCAGTCTTTTGAGTAAAGCCAATTGTAAAGAGATTGATTGTCCTGTTCATCATAATTACCACTTGTTTCTATATAAGCAATTGCATCACCCTGAAGCTTATAAGCTTTCTCCAAACATTCTGCTTTTGTGAGAAGATTGCTATTTGGCTCGACAAATAAAGAAAGCTGAATTTCTTTTTGACTACTGGCTGAAAAATCGGTCAAACTATGTTTGAACAGCATTCTTTCTTCCAAATGGTCATGAGATTCCAAGTCACCATTTTTTAGAATATGATAAATATCTAAATCGCAATGACGTAGATGTTGACAAACCAGAATCGCTCTATGACATTCAATCGGGTCTTTCTCCGCACACATAAGGGCAATTCGATGTTTTTTCACTCCCTGTAAAATTCGTTCAATTCCATGATTAAAATCAGATGTTTTAGCAATTTTTTCGTATAAAGCCTTACCATTGACATAACATTCTTCGCTGCTCGGTCTGGCTCCTAATTCTTTGCCCAAAAACACATAGTAAATGCCTTCACTTTTTAAAGCATTTGACAATATTGACTGATTAAAATGCTTGAGAAATCGGCTATAAGGATGAGAACGAACATCAGCAAGGGCAGTTATATTATGCTTCTTAAGTAGAAGCATAAATGAGGCAATTTCGTGATTAGAGTGACCGATGGTGAATAACTGCATCAATATTATTATTCCTTCGATGAAAGCCTACAATAATCATTGTAGATCAACGATTGCCTAGAGAGGGGAACAGACCATCGGGCTAGAAGTGACTCTATAGGCAGAATATCCCAACTTTTAACCCTGATTATCGGTCAGGGGTCGATGTTTCTCGATCAAATCGATCGCCTGGGTGACACTTTCCGGGAAAATTACCACTAAACCACCCTCGGAAACCGTGCTTAAAGCCTTCTCTAAAGCTTCCGTTTCATCGAGAATAACTTCTGGTCGCAAACTGGCATTTTCTTGGCTAATTCCCCGGAGAATTAAATCGGCCACTTCTCCTCGGCGGCGACCGCGAGTATCGTTATCTTCCTTAACAATAATTCGATCGAACATTTGGGCCGATAATTTCCCTAATAAAATTAAATCATCATCGCGTCGATCGCCCGGCCCCCCAACCACGCCGACTTTTTCCCCGGACCAATTGCCGACAAAACCGCCGACGGCTTCGTATCCGGCGGGATTATGGGCATAATCGATTAAAGCGTGATGGTGTCCCAAGTCAAACAGGTTCATCCTGCCGGGGGTCTGGGCCACGGAAGGTTTAAAAGTCCGCACCCCTTGGCGAATTAACTCGATATCGATACCCTGCACAAAAGTGGCTAAACAGGCGGCCAGGGCGTTAGCAATCATAAAAGGAGCCATTCCCTGCATAGTCACGGGAATATTGACCGCTTCCTCGATTCTCAGCGTCCATTCTCCCTCTAGAATCGACAGATAGCCATTCTCATAGATGGCGGCCATGCCACCGCGACGGATATGGTCGTGAATAATCGGGTTATCGGGACTCATGGAAAAATAAGCGACTCTTCCCTTGACTTTTTCGGCCATACTAGCGGTCAAGGGGTCATCGGCATTTAAAACCGCGTAACCCTCGGCGCTAACCACCTCGGCCACAACGCTTTTTACCTTCGCCATTTGTTCGATGGTGTCGATATCGCCGATACCCAAATGGTCGGCGGCCACATTTAACACCACTCCCACATCGCACTGATTAAAAGCTAAACCCGATCGCAGGATACCACCCCGGGCCGTTTCTAGCACGGCAATCTCCACCGTGGGATCCTTCAAAATCATACTGGCACTGTAGGGACCGGTGTTATCGCCCTTTTCTACCAGATAATCATCGATATATACGCCGTCCGTCGTGGTAAATCCGACTACTTTCCCCGTTTGCCGGCAAATATGAGAGATTAAGCGGCTAGTGGTGGTTTTGCCGTTAGTTCCCGTAATCGCCAGAATTGGCACGCGACTGGGAGTACCGGGGGGGAATAACATATCGATAACTGGAGCGGCGATATTGCGGGGTAAACCGCGACTGGGGGCGACGTGCATCCGAAAACCGGGAGCGGCGTTGACTTCTACGATTACCCCGTCCACTTCTTTCAGGGGTTTGCGGATATCATCTGTGACCACATCGATCCCGGCAATGTCTAAACCGATTAATTTTGCCACTCTTTGGGCGATCCAGACGTTTTCGGGGTGAATTTCGTCGGTACGATCCACGGCGATGCCGCCGGTGCTTAAATTAGCGGTGGCCCGCAGATAGGCGATTGCACCTTGGGGTAAAATGCTGGTTAATTCATAGCCCTGTTTCTCTAGCACATTAAGGGCGGTTTTGTCAATAGTTATTTTAGTTAAAACGTTGGCATGACCGTCACCCCGGTTGGGATCTTGATTAGTAATTTCGATTAATTCTTCTATAGTTGAGCGCCCATCACCGACGACGTGAGCGGGAATCCGTTCGGCCACGGCGGCAACTTTGCCATTTATGACTAAAATTCGGTGATCACTGCCTTTATAGTATCTTTCTACGATCACGCTGCGGGTTTTCGAGGCGGCACTGGCTAGATCATAGGCTTCCTCTGCTTCCTGTTGAGTTTTAACATCGATGCTGATGCCCCGGCCGTGGTTGCCATCGAGGGGTTTAATCACGATGGGAAACCCTCCCACTTCCTCGATTGCCGCTGACAACTCATCCAAGTATTGAATCACCGTACCCCGGGGGACTGGAATCCCACCATCCTTGAGGATAGTTTTTGTGCCTTCCTTGTCACAGGCCAACTCAACGGCTAAAATCCCCGAAAAACTGCTTAAAGTGGCTTGAATGCGCTTTTGGTGAACGCCATAGCCCAATTGCACCATGGCACGAGCGCTCAGGAGTAACCAGGGGATATTTCTAGCTTGTGCTTCTTTGACGATGGTTTCTGTACTCGGACCGAGGGAGGCATTATTGCATAAATCGCGTAAATCGGCTAAATCTTGGGCTAATTCTTGCTTAGGATAGGTTCCCGTATCGACAATCGATTGACACAACCGCACGGCAGCCCGACCCGCATAACGTCCCGCTTGCTCCTCAACGTATTCAAACACCACGTTATAGACTCCGGGGGTGGAGGTGCCTCTCGTGCGACCAAACCCGACGGGAGTTCCTGCCAATTCCTGCAATTCTAGGGCGATATGTTCAATGATGTGGCCCATATAAGTGCCAGTGCGGACTCGTTCAAAGAAACCACCGCGATAACCGGGGGAGCAGTAATGTTCGACTAAACTGGGGAGAACGTCGATTAATCCCTCGTAAAAGCCTGGGATTTCATTCGATGGCTTCTCTGCGAGATCTTCGAGATCTAGACGCATAACAATGAGCTTGTCGCGACGAATACTCCAGTAGTTGGGACCGCGCAGGGTTTGGGTTCTGAGAATTTTCATGATATAGCTGATGTTCGCTGTTGAGAAGCACAAAGAAGCCGTTGTTTATTGTCTGGTTTTCCGAGATGGGTAAACTGTTCATCGTGAACAGTTTTTCAGGAGTTTTTTTACCCCAATTTAGGGATCACTTGCTGTTTTTTGAGATGATAGCCATCACCGTAGGCAAGAATATGTACCCGCAGATTATGCAGACTCAGAGGTTCGTTTGCGGTGACGTGATGGTGGTTGGTGTGGGACATTTCCCTAGCATCAATTACCGTTACTGTACCGCAGCCGATTACCGTCATCGTGCCATCCCGTTCAAACATAGCGCAGGTATCCTCATCGATGCCAATTCCTAAACGTTCGGGATAACCAGAGATAGCGCTCATTAACCGAGCCATGCGGTTGCGATTGTGGAAGTGTTGATCGACAATGACTTCAGGAATGAGACCTAATCCCATGGCCATATCCACTAAGGCCCGATTAGGTGCTTCCCCGCTGCTGCCCCCAGCAATCATGTGATGACCCATAACGGCGGCCCCGGCGCTAGTTCCAGCTAGGGTTAATTCTCCCTGTTGCACTCTTTGTCTGATTCTTTCCATCAGGGGAGTATCGGAGAGCAAACCGCATAAACGCAGCTGGTCGCCTCCGGTCATAAATACACCTGTACATTCTTCGATGTAGGCCTGGAATTGGGGGTCTTCTCCCTGTACGCGATCACGAATATCGATAACTTTGACGTATTTTGCCCCCATTTCCTCGAAAATCTTCTGATAGCGATCGCCGATTAAAACTGGTTCTCTGGAAGCGGAGGGAACAATAGCGATCACTGCTTCGCTACCCCCAGCGCGATTCCAAAAGGTGTGCAGTATCTCTTTACCGTGGACTTTATCCTCGGCACCTCCAATGACTAAAATCGCCGTTTTGAGAGATATGGGGGCAGGATTTTCGTGGTGTTGGGTTTCTAGCTCGATGATCATGTCACTGAACGAATAGACATTTTTAGGGATGGAAGGTTTTTCGGGAAGATGGACAAGTATCTTGATGTTATTTTCCCTGAACGGTTGACGGAAAAAAATGCGGTTTGGGGATATTTTTCGGGACATCAAGCAATAGTAGAGGCGATTTTAGCAATTTTCTTCGATCCACTGGCAATCACGGACTTTTAGTTAACTTTAAGTCTAGGCTAGACTTCGATCACTCAAGCTAGAGCCAGAAAAACCCCTAGACAGTACAGCATAGTCTATCATGTTATTGAGATAGACTATCGCAAAATTAGCAAGATTTTAACCGATCGAGCCGTGACAAAATGATACATTAAACACTATTCCAGTCTAGGCCTTAATTTTTCCCGTGCAGTTTGACATTGTTACTCTCTTTCCCGATTTTTTTACTTCACCGCTGCAGTCGGGGTTGTTGGCAAAAGCTCTCGAACGCGACATCGCTAGGGTAAATTTGGTCAATCTCCGGGATTTTGCCCACGATAAACACCGTCGCGTCGATGATGAACCCTACGGTGGTGGTGTGGGAATGTTATTAAAACCAGAGCCAATTTTTGAGGCGATCGAGTCTTTAGAAATTTTACCACCCCGGGAGATCGTGCTGATGACTCCCCAGGGGGAACCTCTCAATCAAGCTTTACTGAAAACTTGGGCCAGTAGTTATCAGCAGTTAATTCTCATCTGTGGGCATTATGAAGGGGTAGATGAGCGGGTTTGTGAGCATTTGGTGACTAAAGAGGTATCTTTAGGGGATTTTGTCCTAACTTGTGGGGAAATTCCTGCTTTAGCGATTATTAACGGGGTGACCCGGTTGTTACCCGGTACAGTAGGTAAGGCGGAATCGTTGAAATTGGAGAGTTTTGAGGCGGGTTTATTGGATTATCCCCAATATACCCGGCCCCCAGTCTTTCGCGGTTGGCAAGTGCCGCCGGTTTTGCGATCGGGTAATCATCAGGATATCGCTGATTGGCGCTATCAACAACAACTCGATCGCACGAAGGAGCGTCGTCCAGATCTCTGGCAAAAATGGCTAGAGGAAGGGGATTAATCCCCAAAAATGCTCGCGTGGGAATTATGAATTATGAATTATGAATTATGAATTATGAATTATGAATTATGAATTATGAATTATGAATTATGAATTATGAATTATGGCTCTTCTGGTTTCTAGACTTTGATGGCAACGTTTCCAATCCACTTTCGGCATTTTAGGTCTCTTTTTCGTTCCCAGTCTCTAGAGTCTATCTGCTCTTGCCAAAAAATTCTAGTTCTCTAGCTGGTGGGGGTTTAATAGGCGCAACCATAGACAAAAGGTTATATAAATTCAACTAATCATTTACTTGAGTAATTGGTATTTTACAAATCGCTGAAAGCAAGTCACCATAGGAATTAAGCAAATGCAGTTCCGAATCAAATCCTGTGGGAGATAGAAATTATGGTGGCTTTAATCACTCCAAAACCCGCTAAAACCAGCCGTTTAACCACACAAATCCAAGAAATCGCCGAAAATACTTTTACCTTACGCTGTTTGGATTGGGACCGCGATCGTTTTGATATCGAGTTTGGTTTAGAAAACGGTACGACTTATAACTCTTTTGTTATTCAAGGGGAAAAAACCGCCCTAATTGATACATCTCACCGCAAATTTGATCGCCTTTATCTGGATGAATTAACTAAACTAATCAACATCAATCATCTTGATTATTTAATTATCAGTCACACCGAACCCGACCACAGTGGTTTAGTCAAAGAAGTTTTGGAATTAGTCCCAGAAGTTACCGTGGTGGGGGCAAAAGTTGCCATGCAATTCCTCGAAAACATGGTACACAGACCCTTTAAACAGTTAATCGTTAAAAGTGGTGATACTTTAGACTTAGGTAATGGTCATGTTTTAGAATTTGTTTCAGCCCCTAATCTTCATTGGCCTGATACTATCTTCACTTTTGATGCTAAAACTGCCACCCTTTTTACCTGTGATGCCTTCGGAATGCACTTTTGTGATGATCAAACCTATG
This sequence comes from Microcystis sp. M49636_WE2, assembly GCF_030065375.1. NCBI lineage: Bacteria > Bacillati > Cyanobacteriota > Cyanophyceae > Chroococcales > Microcystaceae > Microcystis > Microcystis sp. M49636_WE2. The sequence continues at coordinate 7,376 of NZ_JASJFG010000083.1, forward strand.
ATCTAGAAAAAGACCTGCTAGAAGCCGATTTTCAAACCTATTATGACTGTCTGATGCGACCGAATGCTCGTTCAGTTTTAGGGGCAATTAAAAGAATCGAGAAATTCGAGATTAATCTCATTGCCACCGGTCACGGTCCCCTATTAAAACACCATATTTCTGATTGGGTGGGACGCTATCAAGCTTGGAGTCAAGAACAAACTTCTGCCGATACTTTAGTGGCTATATTCTTTACCCAAGATTACGGACAAAGCGAACATTTAGCTACTATGATTAGTCAGGGTTTGACTAAAACTGATGTGGTGACAGAATTAGTCGACATGAATAATGCTGATCCCCACGAAGTCAGAGAATTAATCAATCAGTCTAAAGGAGTTGTCATCGGAATGCCTCCCCAATCTTCCCCGATTAACCAGACGATTTTAAGCACGATTCTTGCTTCGGTCAATGGCAAACAAGCGGTAGGATTATTTGAGTCAGGAGGTGGGGAAGATGAACCAATTTTTCCCTTAAGAAATAAATTACAGGAAATGGTCGTGATCGAAGCTTTTCCTCCTCTTTTAGTTAAAGATAATACCAATCAATCCCTCGATTTTATTGCCGATGAAGCAGGAACCGACCTCGGCCAATGGTTAAGCCGAGAAAAAACGATTAAACAAATTAAGTCGATTAACAACGACTTAGAAAAGGCTTTAGGCCGTATTAGTACCGGATTGTATCTAATTACTTCCCAAAAAGCCGATTTATCCAGTGCCATGATTGCCTCTTGGGTGACACAAGCAAGTTTAAATCCTTTAGGTGTGGCGATTGCAGTGGCCAAAGATCGGGCAATGGTATCATTTTTACAGCCTAGCGATACCTTTGTTTTAAATGTTTTGGCTGAGGATAATTACCAGAAATTAATGAAACATTTCCTCAAGCGTTTCTCTCCCGGTGCCAATCGTTTTGAAGGCATTAAAACCTATACTGCCAATAATGGATCACCAATTTTAGCCGATGCCTTAGCTTACATAGAATGTGAAGTCACCAGTCGTTTAGATTGCGGCGATCATTGGGTAGTTTATTGTACCGTTAATAGTGGACGAGTTGCCCGTTTAGATGTCTTAACTGCTGTCCATCATCGCAAAGTTGGCAACCATTATTAACAGTTATCAGTTATCAGTTATCAGTTATCAGTTATCAGATTTAAGTTTTCAGTGGATAGTGTTAAGTAGGAAGTTGCCGCTTTATTTTCACTGATTACTGTTTACTGCTCACTGATAACTGAAACATCCAATTCTATCAATCTTAGGAGGAATAAAATGTACGAACCAATTAAAAAACCTTCCCCAATGATGGTGCGGGTAGTGCAAGTCTTAGAAATGATTCAAGATTTAATTGTCATTTCTCTCTGTATTGGTTTATTTAGCTTCATGGTGTTAGAAGTCAGAGAAATGTTTATGTCGCTGCTGCCACCGATTCAATTTCGGATTATTACCGCCGATATTTTATTCCTCTTAATTCTAGTAGAATTGTTCCGATTGTTAATTATTTATTTGCAAGAAAAACGAGTTTCTATCGGTGTTGCCGTGGAAGTTTCTATCGTTTCGGTTTTGCGAGAATTAATTGTCAGAGGAGTCCTAGAAACTAATTGGACACAAGTATTAGCCGCCTGTGCTTTTCTAATAGTTCTCGGTACATTAATGGTGTTAAGAGTTTGGCTGCCTCCCACCTTTGAAGGTATCGATCCTGAACAAAAAGTTTCTGAACGTTATCGTCAACATTTAGTTAAAGAATTAACTGAAATAAACAGCAAAACTTAATCAGTTATCAGTTATCATTTATCAGTACAGCTAATAAACAACTTAACAATTATGACCACTAATACTTTAATTTCCAATCCTGCTATTAATAATCGCCCCCGCGATGTTCAAACCGCCGAAATTGCCGAGCAAACGTGGGTTTTTCGCTCGCGTACTTGGGAAAGATTAAAATTTGAAATAGAATATGCTCGTCAACGGGGAACCACCGCGAATTCCTATCTTATCCGGGGCGATAAAACCGCCTTAATCGATCCCCCCGGAGAATCCTTCACCGAAATTTATTTGGAAGAAATTCGTCAATATGTCCCCTTACATCGTCTCGATTATCTGATTCTCAGTCACGTTAATCCCAATCGTATCGTCACTTTAAAGGCATTATTAGACCAAACCCATCAAATCAGCATCCTCTGTTCTAAATCTGCCGTCAATACCCTGAAAAATGCTTTTCCCGATGCCCAAATTTTGGGCATACGAACCGATGAAATCCTTGATTTAGGGCAAGGTCATCAACTCAGTTTTATTAATGTCCCTACCCCCCGCTGGCCTGATGGTATCTGCACTTTTGACCAAAAAACCCAAATTTTATACAGCGATAAATTCTTTAGTGTGCATCTGTGCAGTGACGATATTTGGGATAAAAATTGGAAACAATTAGACGCAGATCGTCGTTATTATTTTGATTGTCTCCATGCCGTGCAATCCAAAGCGGTAGAAACAGCCCTCGACAAAATTAAAGAATTTCCCGCCCAATATTATGCACCCGCCCACGGTCCGATAATTCGCTATAGTCTTAGTCGTCTTGCCCACGATTATCGTTATTGGTGTCAAGAACAAAAAACTCGACCTCTACAAGTGGCTTTATTATATGCTTCTGCCTACGGAAATACTGCCACCTTGGCCCGCTCGATCGAACGAGGATTATTAGAAAATGATCTGGCCGTAGAATCAATAAATTGTGAGTTTGCCACCCCTGCCGAAATTAGTCAAGCGATCGAAAATTGTGACGGATTTATTATCGGTTCTCCCACCTTAGCCGGTCACGCTCCTACCCAGATCCAAACTGCTTTAGGAATCGTTCTTTCCACGGCAGCAAAAACTAAATTAGCTGGGGTTTTTGGTTCCTACGGTTGGAGTGGGGAAGCGGTAGATTTAATTGAAACTAAACTCAAAGATGCCAATTATCGCCTTGGTTTTGAATCCTTGCGCGTGCGTTTTAACCCCACAGAAACCAGTTTACAAGCAGGTTATTTAGCCGGAGAAACTTTTGCCCAGACCTTGAAAAAAACCAAAAAATTGCGGGTTCCCCAACAGGGAATGACCGAAACACAAATCGATCGCACTGCCCAGGCCGTTGGTCGGATCGTCGGTTCCCTCTCTGTTCTCACCACTCGTCAGGGCGAGGATCATGCTGGTTTCTTGACCTCTTGGGTATCCCAAGCCAGTTTTAACCCCCCGGGGCTAATTATCGCCGTTGCTGACGAGCAAGCCGCTGATCGCCTAATTAACTCGGGAACCGTCTTTATCTTGAATATTCTCAAGGAAGGGCGCAATTTACGCCGCCATTTTTCCAATCGCATCAAATCTGGCGGCGATGTCTTTACAGGATTAGAAACCCAAGTCGGGGAAAATGGCTGTCTGATTTTAAGCGAAAGTCTCGCCTATCTAGAGTGTACGGTCAAAGAGCGACAACTCTGCGGCGATCGCTGGTTAGTCTATGCTACCGTCGAGCGGGGTCAAGTTTTGGATAGTAACGGTGTCACCGCCATCGGTCATCGTAAATCCGGTAGTCAGTACTAAAACTGGACTAGCGGCGCAAAATTCCTGACTTTTCCCCTATCATCGGCCTAGATTTCTGGAAAGCATAGGTTATGTTAGTATGTGAGGCTGTCCGACCGGGCTATTTTGTCTTTGTTTCCCCATGAAAAAATTGCCGCTAATCCTATCGGTGGGGAGTGTCGCTTTATTGTTGGTGGGATGTCCAGCTTCTAACCAAGCTAATCAATCCCCACCGATTACCCAAGAAACCCCCACCCCCACCCCCTCTCCTAGTCCCCCAGCTGCCCAACCTCCTGCCTTTAGCGGTGCTGTGCAACCGGCTACCAAACCAGCCACCCCAAAAGTACCTGGATTGATTCCCGCCACCGATCCTGACCAAAAACGGGCGGAAATTAATCGCGGTCGCAGCGATCCCTTTGCCCCTTTTACCCTACAACCAAATATTACGATTACAGTGGCGGAAAAACCCCCGGCTGGGACTCCGGCGGCTACCGCACCCGCAGCAATGGGCAATCGTTCCACCCCCGCAGCCGCAGCCACAGGCAATCGTTCCACCCCCGCAGCCGCAGCCGCAGCCACGGGCAATCCTCCCACCCCCGGAGGATCGATAGTAAAAGCTCCACCACCACCACCGCAACCGACGGAAGCGGAAGAAGTGCAAGTATCGGGCATCTTCCAGTTACCTACCACTGCCATGGCGATCGTGAAAGCCCCCGGAGAAGCCACGGAACGCCGAGTTATCCCCGGTTCTACCCTCTCTAATGGTTTAATTTTAGTTAAAGCGATCGATACTAATCCCGATAACCTCTATATTGTCTTAGAACAATACGGTCAAACTATTACCCGTCGCTTAGGGGATGATGTCCCCAGACCAGCCGCAGCACCGCAAGCCTCGATCAGCTATAATATTTCCGAATCAGGAGAATAAAACCCGTGCGATCGATTGCTATTCAACAAAAACAAACCATTATTTATCCCCAAATGCCCTTGGCTATCTATCGAGAGTTAGCCAGCCATTTACAACAGGTTCAGGGTGTGGAAACCCATCTCACTCCCCAGCAGTTCCAACAATTCGATTATCACCAAAGTCAGATCGGTAGTCTAGAAATTAACTATACCGAGACTTTTCAGGAAAGCGATCGCGCTCTGGTGACGGCAATTCTCGATTATTATGCCCAACGTCACGGCTCCTATCAGCTTTCCTAAGCTTTCTCTCTTCACCTTTTCTCCGATTACCGACTTTCTTCTTAAAAACTAAAGGTATTTTATAGGAGTTATCTTAATGCTGGGGATGATGCCAAATCCCGTCACACTTCATCTATTAAGGGTAGGGTTGATTCATGAATCAACCCTACTATGAATCAACCCTACTATGAATCAACCCTACCTTTTATAAAAATTAAAATCTTTCTGATTTTAAGTCACCGACGACCAGAGGTAGTCACTGATAACTGATAACTGATAACTGATAACTGATAACTGAAATGACCCTACCCAATTCCCTAGAAGAAACTATCCTGCAAGCGAAAGCCGCCACCCAACTGGCTCTAGAATCGGGAGCTAGACGCATACAAGTGGAATTAGTCATCCCAGAAATTGCCCTGCAAGCGCAAGCTTTAGCCCTTGATTTTGCCTCTATTTTTGACAGTTATGGTTCTGGTTTAAGGGTAATTTTTCCCGATACTGGGGCTGCCATGTTAGCTCGAAGGGATTGGGGAGAAACAGTTTTTCAACTGGGAGATTTAGGTAGTCGTTTTATTCCTGTCGAAAACAAAATTAAGCCCGAAGATGAAGTTTTTTTAGTTGTTTGCCCCTCCTCGGTTGAGATTAATTCCGTAGAAAAACTCTGTTACCTTGCCGAAGATCGCCCCGTAGTTCTTCTAATTCCTCAATTGGAAGATGTATCGGTAGTGGGTATCGGTTACGCAGCCCGACAATTGCGAGAAAGATTTTTAAGTATCCTAGAAAGTTGTTATTATTTTCGTCCCTTGGAATCAGCGATCGTGTATCGTTCCTATCCTTCCTTGTGGCAAGTTTGGCTAGAAAAAGAAGACGGTTATGAGTTAATTTCTGAACAATCCACTAAACCCATGGGCGAAGCTTTAGAAAATCTGATTCTGAAAGCTTCTAGTAATACTCCTAATGATGGTTCTAATCCTGCTAATAAAGCCAAAAAGTCTGGTTTATTTGCTACTATGGGACGCTTCTTAAAAGCATTACAACAGTGACATACTCCCCCCGTAAAGCTAGGCTGTGACGGGGGATTTTTTCCCCATTGCTGTTAGAAATTCTTGGCTTCTACAGATTGACCTCGATTGCAACTTTTATCCTTCTATTTTAACCGATCATTTGGCAATGCTATAATAAGATTAGTCGGTAGTTTCCCTAGAGGTAAACTTTTATGATTGTCAATAAGCGAGAACTCAAACAAGCCTTAAATCGGGTTTACTTGAAAATCAAGCCTGATGAAACAATTCAGGTTTTTCAAGCTAATTTGACGCGCTTGTTGGAGCAATGTGACAGCAAAAAGTCTGAAGAGTTTAAGGCTCTTCGGTTTGTCTTATGCAACGGACAGGATTATAAGAGATGAAACCCTTATAGATAGAGAAAGATATTTGGCGATTTTTGTCAATTGTTTTTGATCTAGAGCGAACTAATCAATTAAATTTCTTGCCAGATAAGGATTTAGTCGATTTATGCCCCCCTATCGAACCATACCAAGTAACGAAGAGCCAAAAAGCTGAGGGCTGATAGCTAACTACTGACAGCTAGATTGCTGGTCTAAAAAAGTAGCTGCGCCGAGTTTTAATTTTATTGTTTTCAAAAGAGTACACATCAGCAAAACCCTCATTCAGTTGAGAGCCATTTTTATGTATGCCAATAAACTGTCCCCAGCATGAACCATACTTCTCTGCGACAACAATATGTTCAATAAGATGTTTACCAGATACAATGATTCTGTCATACTGATAAAAATGCAGAAGTTTATCAATACCAATCAAATCGTGATAACCTGGACGTTGATAGATAATATTTTTATCAAAATACTTGACTAATAATTTAAAATCAGAAGAATCAATAGCCTCAAATAAATTAACGATTAATTCTTCATTGGCTGTAATATTTTGAGAATTAATAGACTGATACATAGTTAATGTCTCCGTTACGTTCATTTACCAATTGCCTCCCAAAGTTGTTGTTTAATTAGGTCTAATTTGAAGAATTTCCTTCAGACCTTTAAGTAAAACCTGATTATCCGCAGATGTACCAATCGAAGCTTTAAAACAATATTCATCTAAACCAGCTTGCAAACCACAATCCTGAACAAAAATTTGCTTGTCCTGAAGTGCTTGAACCAACTGCTTTGATGGAATTCTCAATGAATGGGTTCCAATAAACAAGAAGTTGGTGGATGATGGATATACCAAACAACCCAATTGCGCTAGATTCTTTGCCATAATTTCTCTTTCTTGACAGATTTTTTCAATATTGGAATTTACATAATCTATATCTTTTAAGGCAACAACAGCAGCCGCAAGAGCGATCGCATTGACTGAAAATGGGTTAGCAACTCGATAAAGATAATCAATGATTGTTTCATTAGCAATACTATAACCTACCCTAAGCCCAGCCAGACCAAAACTTTTTGAGAAACTACGCAAAACGACTAAATTAGGATATTGATCAACTAGGTCTATTACCGTTTCTTGGCAAAATTCATAATAGCATTCATCCACCACTACAATGCAATCCACTTCATTAAGAATTTTGATAATAATCTCTCGTGAGACATAATTAGCGGTAGGATTATTCGGATTAGCAATAAAAATAAGTTTTACTTCAGGGGTGACTTTCTGTAAAAGACGAGGAACTTCTAACCCAAAGTCATCTAATCTATTAACAAAAATTGGATTACCGCCAACAATTTTTGTTGCGTGTTGGTAAACAAAAAATGTTGGAATCGGAATTAAAACATTCTCGCCGAATTTGACAAAAATCTTGAGCAGTAATTCAATGATAGCATCTGAGCCATTTCCTACAAAAATTTGTTCTTTTCTAGTATTCGTATAATTAGCTATTGCAGTCCGTAGAGAATGATGCAAAATTTCCGGATATCTGTTAACTGTCGTTGCGGCCTTGATCATTTCTTGGATGACGAGAGGAGACGGTCCATAGGGCAACTCACTTTTGTCCAAAAAAACGCCTCTGTCGTGATTCAATAAGTCAGCTTTAGGAGCATTTAATGCTCTAATATGTTCGTTGATCAGATGTTTCATTTTTAAAATTACCTAATGGAAGTTTTGGAATTAATCCAGACAAGAACTTGAAGAAATTGGGACAAGTAAGTGGGCTTAATTAGTTCTTAGAAGTAGAACAAGCTTCTAGCCTTTGGACGGGCAGGATGCCTATCCCACATTTTATATTTAATCACCCAGAAACGGGAGAAATTTTCCAAGTCGAATCTGGCAAAAGTTCTAGAACTGTTTGATGATAATCAAATAAACTTTCTCGATGTCCCACACTAATAAACGTTGTTTTTATTTCTTTTAACTGTTGATATAAATTCTTTTCATTGATCAAATCCAAAGCACTAGTTGATTCATCTAAGATAACAAAATGAGGACGGGTCACTAATACTCGGGCAAAAGCCAGACGTTGTTGTTCCCCTAGTGATAATATATTTTCCCAGGGGACTTCTTGATCAAAGCCTCCAACTCTGGTAAGCACATCTTGAAGGTTTACTTGTTGTAGAACTTCACTGAGTTCTTGATCGCTCACTTGACGATCTACATTCGGATAAAGTAATTGTTCGCGTAATGTTCCTAGAATGATATATGGACGCTGGGGTAAAAAGAGGATTTCTTTGCCTGGTGGTCGTATTAAACGTCCAGTGCCTGAATTCCATAAACCGGCGATCGCTCTTAAAAGAGAACTTTTGCCACGTCCACTCGGTCCAACAATTAATAAACCCTGTTCTGATGCTAACTCAATTGTTAAATTTTCAACGATTACTTTTTCATAATTAGGAGTTTGTAAGGTGACATGATCAAAAGCGAGGCGGTTTTCTTCAATGCTTTTAATGGTGCTTACACCCTCAACTTCCTGGGTAATCGTTTCTAAGGTTTCTGAAAAAGTCACTAAACGCTCAATATAACTAGAAAGTCGTCCTGAAGTTGCAAATTCAGTGATCAATGTACCCAAAGCTGTGGCAAAAAGATTGGCGGCTAAACTAGCCTGATTTACCTGTCCAAAATCAATTTCATCTCTAATATATAAAGGGGCGACGAGTAAAAAGGGAAACACGTTAATAATTGACTGATAGCCTCGATCAAAAAAGTTCTTATTTCTTTCCCAATTAATCTTTTGTAAAGCAGTTTGAATTAAAGAACTAAATCGTTTTTTAAGAATATTAAATTCTTGATCTTCTCCCTGAAAAAAAGCAATGGATTCGGCATGATTACGAACATGGGTAACAGCATAATTATAATTGGCTTCAACTTCGAGTTCTTCTTGATTAATGTTATTAAATTCTTGGCTTAAATAAAAGGCAATCAAATTACCGATAGTGGTATAAATAATCAAAACCACTCCAATGGTTTTAGAAATCTGCCAGAGAATCACGAAAAAAACTATCATTTCCAAGATTTTCTCGACACAAGTTGCAAAAAAACTGAGGGTTGTTTTGGCGATGGGTTTAATTTCTTGGGTTAGACGTTGATCAGGATTATCAATGTTTGAGTCAAAGTTAATCTTATAATAGGCACGATTGCTAAAATATTTCTGCAACATATAATCATTCAGCCATTCATACCAGTCAAGGGCTATTTTCTCTCTCACAAACTTAGAAAGTCCCGTTAAGAGAGTGATCAACACAAAGCTAACAACCAAAATAAAAAGATTGTTCGTAAACCCAGATAAATTTTTCTCATCAATTACATTAACCAATTGACGCAAAATAAAACTATTGAAGGCAGTAACAGCCACTAAACAGATGATTAATGATAGCAAAAGTATTAACATTCCCCAGGATTTAATAACCTCAGAAAAAACTCTACCATCTGCTTCCATTGGATACCAATAGGCTTCAAGAACTAACTTCAGTTTATTCCAAAATTCTAGAAAATTAAGCTTTGAATCAGATTTTTTTTGCGCTTGCTTAGGAATATGTTGTGATTGCATAGTTATAAATTAAGTAAATGAATTTTTCCAATAGGGTAGTTGATTAAATTACAGATCAGCAAGCAAAACTTTGCTTTAGGTTTCAGGTTGATTAAAATGCTCTTGTATTGATTTTTTAAGTTGATCAGCCAAAATTTTGACATTGGGTTCATAGAGCATTTGTCCATGATTTCCTGGTACGGAAATCACTTGCACAGGTTTGTTACTATAAGGTTGCCATCCCCAATCGGATTGCTGATAATGGGACATGGCTTGATGTTCTTGCACCACAATTTCTTTGACATCTTGGGCGCGAAATAAAACAATAGGGGCAGAAATTACAAAATTAGGTTGATAAGCCGCATAATTAAGAGTAACTCGTTTCATCACCTCAAGATTGGTTTTCAGCAAAGATAGGGTAGAGTGTTCTGGTAAAACATTGTGATGATATAACGCCTCCGCCGCAAGATACCAACGGTTTTGATCATCGGATTGGGCGGCTAATTGTTCATAGTTAAGACCTAAAGAAATTCCTTTAACAGCCTCAATTCGTTCAATCATATTCCAGATCCAATCTAGGTCGCTTCTTTTGGTAATATAATCAGGATTAGCCACCAGTCCCGCATCAAATATTCCCAGTAAACTGATTATTTCCCCTTGTTGTTCTAGTTGAAAAGCCATTTCTAAGGCAACAGAACAACCCGATGAATATCCTATTAAGATATAAGGCCCTTTCGGTTGTTTTTGTTGTAAGGTTTTGATCAGCGAACTGGCATGATCTTCTACTGAAATGGGGAGAGAATGAGAACCGTCCCTGCCTGGTGTTTCTAGTCCATAAACAGGATGTTCATCGGCAAAATTCATGGCAAAATCTCGAAAATAGAAGGCGTGTCCATTAGACCCAGCAACACAAAATATAGAGATTTTCTGCCCTGAAGGTTGCAATACTAATAAGTCAGAAATAGACGGTTGTACCTCAAATTGAGATAGTTGTTGTGCCAATTGAGCAATGGTGGGATTCTGAAACAAACTGGTTAAAGACAGTTCCTGGTTAAAGTTTTTTTGAATCTCATTTAGGAGCTTAATTGCTAGTATTGAATGGCCGCCTAAATCAAAAAAGTTATCATGAATGCTAATTTTTTCACATTCAACTATTAAAGACCAAATTTCGGTTAATTGTTGTTCAATGTTGTTACGAGGAGCTTCATATAGACTTTGGGATTCATGGTTAGGATGGGGTAAAGCTTGACGATCAATTTTGCCATTGGGGGTTAAGGGAAATTCATCTAACCTTATAATTTGGCTAGGAATCATATAATCAGGTAAATGAGTTTTCAGGTGTTGTTTTAATTGTTGGGAAAGATCATCAATTAGTTCGCCTGTGACATAGGCCACTAATTGCTGATTATTTTCAGTTTTATGTAAATTGACAATTACTTCTTTAATGGCAGGATGCTTTAACAACACTGCTTCAATTTCCCCTAATTCAATGCGAAATCCCCGCAATTTGATTTGATGATCAATGCGTCCTAAAAATTCAATATTGCCATCATTTTGCCATTTAGCTAAGTCTCCCGTTTTGTAAATTCGTTCGATTTTTCCTAATAGGTTAACTTCAATAAATTTCTCCGCCGTTAAGTCAGGACGATCCAGATAACCCCTGGCTAATCCTGCTCCTCCTATATGTAATTCCCCTGGTACTCCGATAGAAACTGGTTGTAAGTGAGAGTCTAAAATATAAACCTGCACATTGGGAATCGGACGACCAATGGTTATTTTCTCCTCAAAAGATGTATATTTTGCGATCGTTGCACAAACACTTCCCTCTGTTGGGCCATAACCATTAAAGAAATTTCGTCCTTGTGACCATTTTTTCACCAATTCAGGGGAACAAGCTTCCCCCGCAACAATGATAGTTTGCAAAGAGGGTAGATTTTCCCAGGGTAGCACTGCTAAGGCTGACGGCGGTAAAGTAATATGGGTGATAGCATCATCCCGTAATCGCTCAACTAAGGGTAAACCAGGCATTAAATTGTCTTTATTTCCCAAATAAAGCGTTGCTCCCCCTCCCCAAGCCATCAAAACTTCCCAGATAAAAGCATCAAAACTAAAGGAAGCAAACTGAAGCACTCGACTTGAGGGATGCACATCAAAAGTTTCAATTTCAACCAGAGCTAAGTTACACAACCCTTTATGTTCAACCATCACCCCTTTGGGTTGTCCTGTTGAACCCGAAGTATAAATCACATAAGCCAGGTCATTAGGCTTACTTTGAAGTGCTAAATTATGGCAGGGAAATGACTCAAAATTAAGCCGATCTAAATTAATTAACTGACCAGAAAACTCCGAGAAAAACCCAGATAATTTATCATTGATAAAACTTTGCGTTAATAAGAGCGAAATTTTACTATTTTCTAATATATATTTAATTCGCTCTTCTGGATAATTGGAGTCAATCGGAACATAAGCTGCACCTGCTTTAAGAACTGCCAATAAGGCGGTCGCCATGTCTAAAGAACGTTCAATACAAATTCCAATCAAGGTATCAGGTTTAATTTGATAATTTTGATGCAAGAAATGAGCTAACTGGTTAGCTTTTTGACTTAGTTCTTGATAAGTTAAACTTTGTTCTTCAAAGACTAATGCTATATTGTCAGGGGTTTTATTTACTTGTTCTTCAAATAAATCAACTAAGGTTTTATCTTGAGGATAATTTGTATTGGTTTGATTCCAAAGTTCTAATTGTTTTTGGTCAGCTTTGGTTAGCCAAGATAGGGTCGAAATTGTTTGCTGTGGGTTAGTAACAATTTGTTGTAATAAAACTTCCCAATGTTCTGCCATTCGCTGAATGGTTATTGTTTCAAATAAATCAGTTGCGTATTCCCAGTTACAATTTAATTGACCATCAGATTCTAAAGCTAAAAGGGATAAATCAAACTTAGCAAAGGGATAACTTGAGTCTATCCATTCAATCTTTAATCCTGGCAAATTGAGAGCTTCACTGTCATTATTTTCCACAGCAAACATTACTTGAAAAATAGGATTATAGCTAAGGCTACGAACAGGCTTTAATTGTTCGACAAGAAACTCAAAAGGAATATCCTGATGCTGATAAGCGTCTAAACAAGTTTGACGAGTTTGGTGTAAAAATTGTTGAAAACTTTGTTCCGACTTTATTTGATTTCGCAGCACTAAGGTATTGGCAAAAAAGCCGATTAATCCTTCAGTTTGAGGATGGGGACGATTGGCAATAGGGGAACCAATACATAAATCATCTTGGCGGCTATAACGAGAGAGTAAAAGATTAAAAACCGCCAATAAAAGCATATATAAACTCACCCCCTCTTGTTGGCTGAGGGTTTTTAATTGCTCAGTTAATTCAGGGGTTAAGGTATGGCTATAATGAGATCCTTTATAACTTTGTATTGGGGGACGGGGATAATCTGTGGGTAATTCTAATCGTGGTGGTGCGTCTTTTAGTTGTTTTTTCCAATAGTTAATCTGGGTTTCTAATACCTCTCCCTGTAACCAATTTCGCTGCCAAGTTGCAAAGTCGCTATATTGAATTGGTAAGGGTTCAAGGGTTGGTTTTTGTCCTTGGGAAAAGGTAAGATAAGCATGGCATAATTCACGAATAAAGATACCTATTGACCAGCCATCACTGCTGATATGGTGCATATTTAGCAGCAAAATAAATTGGTCGTCTTTTAATTGTAGTAATTTAGCTTTAAATAAAGGGCCAGTTTTGAGATTAAACGGTTCTTGAACATGATTATTGATTAAGGTTTGAACCATTATAGACTGAGTTGGTTGATCAAGATTGCTTAAATCTTGTACGCTCAAAATGTTAAAATTTTCTATATTTTTAATCCGAATTTTGGGTTGCCCTTCCACAGTGGGAAAATACATTCGCAAACTTTCATGGCGATCGATGACATAGGCTAAACTCTCAAAGAGAGCATCAACATTAAGTTTTCCCTCCAATTGTAAACTCATGGGCATATTATATGTGGCATTAGAGTTTTCAATTTGCCCTAAAAACCAAAGTCTTTGTTGAGCGAACGAAAGCTGTTTTAAGGCATTTGTAGGTAATTTAGGAATATCTTTTTGAGATGTAACAGCTTGGTCTTTAGCTGTATTTAAAAAAGCTAAAATTTCTGTTTTATTAATTTTTATTTGTTGGATTAATTCAGCTGGAATGTCATTTTTTGTTTTCCGAAGGCGTAAATTGTCGCCATCAGCGGAAATGCGACATCCGAGTTCCCGCAACCGGCCCATTAACTTAATAATTTGTTGATCATTACTCATAATTCAATTTCCTCTTCATCTAAAGGTTGAGAATCCTCTGAAGCATTAACCCATAAACAGGTATCAAGATAGTTCGCTAATTCCTTGAGAATGGGATATTCAAATACTTTACTTAGGGGTAATTCTATTTTTAATTGGTCACGAATACGGGCAATTAACTGGGTCGCTAAAAGTGAATGTCCTCCCAAATTAAAGAAATTATCTTGTCGAGAAATTACCTCATACTTAAGTAGTTTAGCCCATAAACCTGCCAGTAATTCTTCTGTAGGGTTTTCAGGTAATTCAATGTCAGTTAATAAGATAGGTGTATTCTGATCAGGAAGGGCTTTACGATCTATTTTTCCATTGGGCGTTAAGGGTAATTTCTCCAGTTGAACAAAATGACTGGGAATCATATAATCGGGGAGGGTTTGCCCTAAATACTCTCGGAACTGGGCAATTAAAGCGGGATCAACATGATTAGTTTCTAGGGTTAAAGGTTGGTTAGCATAATTTTCCCAGCTTAGGGAATCTAAGCTATTTTTAGAAGCAAAACGAGGCTGACTAAAAGGATAGTTTGTATTGCGTTGAAAAATGACTTGAAAAGTGGAAAATTCGCGATCACCATATTGAACAAATGGAGTATAGGGTAAGTCCTCCGTCAAGGTTCGTAATGCTTCAGGGTTGATACCAATTTCCATCTGGCTTAAAATGGCTTTCAATTGTTTAACGGTTCCCTCAAACTCAGGAATTTTTTCCAATAATACCATTTCTGAAATCAGACGAATATTGGGAATATTTTCAATCCCTAACAAATCAGGTTTTTGAGTGTCTAAAATACGTTGAATCTTTTCTAGACTGAGTTGTTCTACTTCCCAGTTTAACCATTGCCATTTTGTAACTAATGGTTGAGGTTGATCTAAATATAGAACAACATCGTAACGAAAACGATTCATTTCTGTCTGATTATAACCCCGTTTTAATTCAATTTGGACTTGACTAATACGAGGATATTTTTGTTTTAGGAAAATAAAGAAATCTGGATCAATCAGTAATTCTTCTTCTGTCCTCAGACCGTTTCTAATTCGTTGACGTAATTCTTTAATGGATAGGTCATCATCCGCACGATAAAATTCAACGGCTGTATGGAAAGCCTCTAGAAGTTTAAGGTTTCTCATATCCCCAATTAAGATTTTACCCCCTGTCTCTATAGAGTTGATTACCCCATCTAAAACACCCAATAGGTAATCAACTGAGGGGAAATATTGAATCACAGAATTGAGAATAACTAAATCATAACTTTGGGGAGTAATTCCCTCAAATTGGTTCGCTGAACTTTGCTTTAATGTAACCTTTTTCTCAAGATTTTGTAATGTTAAGTTTTCCTGAACATACTGTAAAGCTTTGGTTGAAAAATCCGTCCCGAAAAAGGTTTGACAATGGGGCGCAATTTTAAATAATAACATCCCTGTTCCACAACCAATTTCCCAAACTCGTTTAGGTGCTAATTCTAGAATTTGTTCAACAGTTTTGTCTCGCCATTCTTCCATCAAATTTTGAGGAATCGGTTCTCCTGTATAGCTATCATTCCAACCTGCTAAATTAAGGGTAAAATCTTTTTCAGGAGTCTGGGGTTGAAAGTAAGCTCTATTGAAAACTTCTTGCCACATTTCCACCTGTTCTCCTTGTAAATATTCAGTTTCTGAGTCTTTTTTAGAGAGAACAATATAAGCCACCAAATTGGCATCAAAATCTGTATTTTTTCGTGCAATAACAACAGATTCCTTGATGTCGGGATGTTTGACTAAAGATGCTTCAATTTCTCCTAATTCAATGCGAAATCCTCTAATTTTAACTTGATGATCAATGCGACCTAAGTATTGTAAATTACCATCTAATAGCCAACGAGCAAGATCACCTGTTTTGTAAATTCGCTCAGTTTGGTTAAATAGATTAAGATTAATGAATTTTTCCGCGCTAAGATCGGGACGATTCCAATAACCTTGAGCTAAACCTGAACCTGCAATGCAAAGTTCTCCAGGAATACCAGGGGCCACAGGTTGATTATAACTGTCTAGAATATAGAGGCGAGTATTCGCGATCGCTTTACCGATAGTTGGTTCTTGTTGAGCATTTCTGAACACTTTTGTAAAGGTAGAATAAGTTGTATCTTCCGAGGGGCCATAAAGATTATAAATCAATTTGGCGGATGTCTGTTTATATAAAGCTTGTACTAAATTATTTTTTAATGGTTCACCTGCTAAATTTATCACTTGGACTGTTGCTGGAATAGCATTCATATTAAGCAATTCAGCCGCAGCACTTGGTACTGTATTAATTAAGGTAATAGGCACAATACTGTTACGAATTTGCTCAGTATCCAGAGCATTTTTAACTATGATAATACTACCCCCTTGAGTTAGGGGAACAAACATTTCAAAGATGGAAAGATCGAAACAAATTGAGGTTGATGCTAAGACCCCTGAGAGTTGTTCTGCACTGAAGACGGAATGCGCCCATTCAAGCAGCACTGCGGTACTAGAATGGGCAATAGCAACCCCTTTGGGTTTCCCTGTAGAACCAGAGGTATAAATAATATAAGCTAAATCATCAGGATTACTTTGACGAGGAGGATTATTAATTGATTGATTTTGCCATTTTTTCTGATCTAATGAAATGATAAAACAAGAATTATCTTGTTGTTTAAGCGATAACTTTTCTTGAAATAAATCAGTTGTTATTAATATAGGTACTTGACTATCTTCAAGTATAAAGTGAATGCGATCACGGGGATAATTAGGGTCAATGGGAACGTAGGCACTACCTGTTTTCAGAATAGCTAATAAACTGATGATCATTTTAGGCGATCGCTCAACACAAATTCCTATTAACGAATTATCTGGTAATTGATGTTGTTTTTTGTAATCTAATAAATAATTAGCTAGTTGATTAGCTTTTTCGTTCAGTTGCTGATAACTTAAGCTTTGTTCTTTAAATACAACAGCAATATTGTCAGGGGTTTTTGTTACTTGATATTCAAACAAAGTGACCAAAGTTTGATCTTTTGGATAATCAATATCGGTTTGATTCCAGATTTTAAATTGTTCAATTTCTGTCGTTGTAATAAACGGTAATTTATAAATAGATTGTTGAGGAGAATCAACAATTGCTTCTAGCAAAATTTCCCAATGTTGTGCCATCCTTTGAATGGTTTCCCCTGCAAATAAATCTGTGGCGTATTCCCAAACACAATGAAGCTTATTATCATACTCGGATAAATCTAATTTCAAATCAAACTTAGCAAAGGGATAATTCTGTTCAAACCATTTAATCTCAAGTTCTGGCAAACTAATTTTAGTACCTACCTCTGAGGTATTTTGCAAGACTAACATAACCTGAAATAAGGGGTTATAACTGAGACTTCTTTCTGGTTGTAATTGTTCGACTAAATACTCAAATGGGATATCCTGATGAGCATAAGCATCTAAACAAATTTGTCGAGTTTGTTGCAATAAATCTATAAAACTGTTATCAAAATTAATCTTATTTCTTAATACCAAAGTATTGACAAAAAAGCCCATCAAATCTTCAGTCTGACGATGGGTGCGGTTAGCAATAGGAGAACCAATACACAAATCACTTTGACCACTGTATCGAGACAGTAAAACACTAAAAGCAGCTAAGGCAGTCATAAAAAGGCTAACGCCCTGTTTTTGGCTTAAATTTTTAAGTTTATAAGTTAATTCTGCCGTCAACTCATATTCATAGAGAACCCCTTTATAACTCTGCTGTGGAGGACGAGAATAGTCTGTGGGGATTTCTAGTAAAGCAGGTGCATGGTTGAGTTGATTTTTCCAATAGTTTAATTGGGTTTCTAAAATATCTCCTTGTAGCCAATTTTGTTGCCAAGCTGCATAATCAGTATAGTCAATCGGTAAAGGTTCCCATTGAGGAGTTTGACCTTTAACTAAGGCACGATAAACTTGTTGCCATTCTCGCTTAAATACTCCCATTGACCAACCATCACTGATGATGTGGTGCATATTAATTAAGAGGACAAAATCCCTTTCCCCTAATTGTAATAATTTGGCTTTAAATAGAGGGCCAGTATTTAAGTTAAAAGGTTCTTGTGCGTGGTTATTGACTAATTTTTGTAGGATTTCTTTTTGCGTTTGAGAATCAATATTTTGTAAATTTTCAATGGTTAAGACTTCTATTTTTTCGGGATTTTGAATGATGACTTGAGGTTTTCCATCAACGGCGGGAAAATAAGTGCGTAAAATTGAATGGCGTTCAATTAAATAGAAAAAGCTTAATTTTAAGACTTCTAGATTGAGATTTCCTTGAAGTTGTAATGCCATAGGCATATTATAAATTGCCGATATTCCCAATCCTTCAAGTTGGGCTAAAAACCAAAGTCTTGATTGAGCAAAAGAGAGAGTTTTTGGGGCATTTTGGGCTTGGGGAATAATGGGGGGTAAACTAACTGCTGATGATACTTGACTAATTTCTGTAGCTAATTCTGATAATTGGGGATGTTCAAATACTTTACGAACGGCTAATTCTACCCCAAAACTATTACGAATACGGGTGACTAATTGGGTAGCTAATAGGGAATGTCCCCCCAATTCAAAGAAGTTATCTCGACGACCTACAGACTTAATTTTCAAGAGGTCTTGCCATAAACTGGCTAATAATTCTTCTGTGGGAGTAACAGGCATTTTGCCATCGGTGAATGTGTTTAAATCAGGGATCGGTAGGGCTTTTTTATCTAATTTTCCATTAGGGGTTAGGGGAAGAGTTTCCAAGATCATAATCTGACTGGGAATCATGTAATTGGGCAAACGGCTTTTCAGTAAGCTTTTCAATTCATCCCTAATATCACGGTGTTTTTCTTGCGGGATAATATAAGCTACTAATTGCTGATTATTTTCAGTTTCATATAGGTTAACAACAGCTTGTTTAACGATGGGATGCCCTAATAAAACCGCCTCAATTTCTCCCAATTCAATGCGAAAACCCCGCAGTTTTACTTGCTGATCAATACGTCCTAAAAATTTCAGATTTCCATTATCTCCCCATTTTGCTAAATCTCCTGTTTTATAAATTCGTTCAGTTTTCCCCAATAAGTTAACTTCAATAAACTTCTCAGCCGTTAAGTCTAGACGATTGAAATATCCCCTCGCTAAACAGACTCCTGCAATACATAATTCTCCAGGTATGCCTGGTGGTAAGATTTGCTGATTCCCATCTAAAATATAGGCACGGATATTATCTAACGGTTTACCAATATTGGGTTCTTGACCATTTGCCTGACAAAGAGAAAGTGTCGCTGTCACCGTCGTTTCTGTAGGGCCATAGCAGTTAAAAAACTGTCTTTGGTTTGCCCATTTCTCTACCACTTCAGCCGAACAGGCTTCCCCCCCAACAGCTATATTTTCTAAATGGGACAATTTGGCTTGAGGTAAAACAGATAGGGCTGAAGGCGATAAAAAGCTATGGGTTATTTTGTTAGTTTCTAGAAATTCTACTAGGGTTTGAGTCGGTAGTAATGTTTCTTTTTGGGCTAAGTATAAACAAGCACCATGACTAAGATTAGCCGCAATTTCTCCAATGGATAAATCAAAACTAAAAGACCCAAATTGAAGTAAACGACTTTGCGGTTTAATGTCTAATAATTTGCCCCAATTTAAGCAAAGATTAACAATTGATTGATGTTCAATCATTACTCCTTTAGGTTGTCCTGTTGAACCGGAAGTATAAATCACATAAGCTAGGTCATTAGGCTTACTTTGAACTTTTAAATTATGGCTTGAAAATAAGTCATAATCAAACCGGTCTAAATCAATAAACTGGCTTAAAGATTTTAGGTGAGATAGGGATAATTTATCTTGAACAAAACTCTGGGTTAATAGGAGTGAAATTTTACTATTTTCTAAAATAAATTTAATTCTATCTTCTGGATAATCGTAGTCAATCGGAACATAAGCAGCACCCGCTTTTAAAACCCCTAATAAACCGATAACCATTTCTAATGAACGTTCGGTACAAATCCCAATTAAGTTATCTGGTTTAATCTGATAGTTTTCTCGTAAATAATGAGCTAACTGGTTAGCTTTTTGATTGAGTTCTTGGTAGGTTAAGCTTGTCTGTTCAAAGACTAATGCTATATTATTAGGGGTTTGATTAACCTGTTTTTCAAATAAATCAACTAAAGTTTTATCTTGGCAATAGTTACTATCCGTTTGATTCCAAATTTCCAGTTGTTTTTGGTTAGATTCCGTCAGCAAAGGTAAAGTATTAATTGACTGTTGAGGATGATCAACAATTCCCTGTAATAAGACCTCTAAATGTTTTGCTATTCCTTGAATGGTCTTGGCTTCAAATAAATCTGTCCGATATTCTAATTCTGCGATTAACCCCTGGGGAGTTTCCCGACAAATCAACCCTAAATCAAATAACGTTGTTTTGTTTTCCCAATCAAAATTACTGATAGTTAACTCTGACAATTCTAAGGTCTCTTGAGATTCATTTTGTAAGGTAAAAAATACTTGAAATAGAGGATGATTGCTCGGCGATCGCTCGATTTGTAATTCGTCAATTAATTTCTCAAAGGGTAAGTCTTGATGATCATAAGATGCCAGGGTTTTATCCTTAACTTGTTGCAACAATTCCAAAAAAGTAAGATGACTTTGTAAATTAGTTCGTAAGGCTAAAGTGTTCACAAAAAAGCCCATTAATGGCTCTAACTCTTGGCGGTTTCGATTAGCGATCGCCGTTCCAATGACGATATCTTCCTGTCCACTATAGCGATAAAGTAGCACCGTAAAGGCAGTAAGAAGGGTCATAAACAGAGTTGTCCCTGATGTTTGACTTAACTCCTTCAATTGCTGTGTTAAGGTCAGGCTGAGGTGTATAGATTGACTAGAACCTTCATAGGTTTGTACAGAGGGACGAGGTTTATCAACGGGGAATTCTAAGAGAGGGGGAGCATTTTTTAACTGTTGCCGCCAATAATCGAGTTGGGTTTCTAGTATTTCTCCCTGTAACCATTGTCGCTGCCAATGGGCAAAATCAGCGTATTGAAGAGCTAATTTTGGCAAAGAAGCAGGTTGATTCAGACGAAAAGATCTATAAAGAGTAGATAATTCTTGATGAAATAGAGCGACTGACCAACCATCAAAAATGATGTGATGAATAACCAACAATAAAATATGAAATTGAGGATTGATTTCGAGTAATTTTACGCGTAATAAAGGACTCGTTGATAATTCAAAAGGGGTTTGCAGTTCTTCGGATGCTAATTGTCGCGCCTTCTCTAATTTAATATTTTCTGTCTCTCCTTCTAAATTAATCACTGGTATAGTTAACTGATAAGGAGGATTAATAACCTGTACAGGAGACTCGTTAACCACAGAAAAAGTCGTCCGTAATATTTCATGACGGTTAATAATTTCCGAGATCGCTTGCTCTAGTGCTTTTAAATTAAGACTTCCCTTAATTTCCCAAAAAATAGGCACATGATAAGGAGAATTTTCTTGATCAAATTGAGCTAAAAACCAGAGTCTCGTTTGAGCAAAAGACAGAGGAATATCTTCTTCCCTTGATACAGGAATCAATGATGATTTTTGCTTCTGTTGATTATTATCCGTTTTTGACTGCTGCTGCTTCAGCTTTTGCAGCACTAATTCTCGTTTTTCAGGAGAAAGATTTTCTAAACGTTTTAGCAGATCACTCATAGGATTTGTAGGTTCTCTGGAAATTGGGTTTATAAATTTATCTTATCTAGTCCAAGGGCGATCACAATCCGCCCCTACACAAGGTTTTTGGGGAATCATAGGGGTGCAAGCTGCGCCCAAAAGCAGCAAATTTGACAATTGACACAATTTATCCAAGAGAGCCAATTTTTAGTGGCCACATTTTGCATTCCTCGTTTTACCTACTCCTAAAATTATAGCAGTAGTTGACTTGAAAATCACAAAATTAATTGTTGTGCCGCTTCATCTTCAGATAATTCGTCAATCTCCCCCAAGATTTGCACCAACTCATCACTCTTTACTTGTTCAATCTGTTGGTTAACAACTTTATTTGCTAGTTGGCTAATGGTAGGATTTTCAAACAAGCAGCGGAAAGGAAACTCAATTTCAAAGGTTTCTTTTAATCTAGAAATCAGTTGGGTTGCCAGTAAGGAATGACCTCCTAATTCAAAAAAATTATCATATATCCCTACCTTTGTCAACTGTAGAACTTCAGTCCAAATTGTTACTAATTCCCGTTCTGTAGAAGTTCGAGGAGCAACAAATTCAACTCCGAAATTCTGCTGGGAAATATCGGCAGCAGGTAAACCAAGACGATTGATTTTACCATTAGCAGTGAGAGGAAATTTGTCTAAAAAGACAAAAGCATTCGGAATCATATAATTAGGCAATTTTTGACTCAGATAACTTCTGACATCACGGGCTACTAATTGATAATTCTGGGGAACCAGATAAGCAACTAAAGATTTATTCCCAGGAACATCTTCTCGTATTGTAACAATAGCTTCCCTTATTTCAGAATAATTAGTTAAAACCGTCTCAATTTCCCCTAATTCAACGCGGAAACCGCGTATTTTTACCTGATTATCAATGCGCCCCAAAAACTCCAGATTTCCATCGTTCAGACGACGCACTAAATCCCCTGTTTTATAAAGACTATCCTCAGCTAAAAAAGGATTATCAATAAACTTTTCATGGGTTAAAATTGGCTGATTCAAATAACCTCTGGCAACACTTTTTCCGCCTATGTAAACTTCGCCAGGAACCCCGATAGGAACCCGTTGTAAATTATGATCAAGTAAGTAAACTCTTCTATCCCCAATAGGTTTACCAATGGGAATTGAGTTGACATTTTGATCGAGTTGTTTGGGAATCACATAACAAGAGGTAAATACGGTACATTCTGAAGGTCCATAACCATTAATAATTTGTGTTTGTGGTAATAAATCTAAAGCACGACGAACATGAGAAACAGACAAAGTTTCTCCTCCTATGATCAGTTGTTTAACTTCTAATAAAGCTTCTGGAATTGTATCAATAATTAGGTTAAATAAAGCACAAGTCAGCCAGAGAATATTCACCCCTTCTTCTTTGATAATTTTACTCAAGTTTTCAGGAGTGGGAACATTGTCTGGGAAAAGCACACAACGCCCCCCATAAAGCAATGGTGGCCACAATTCTAAAGTTAAAGCATCCCAAGAAATTGAAGAATGTTGTAGCCAAATATTGTCAGCATCAAGCTTAATATAATCAACCCCAAACATAAAACCGATGAAGCTACGATGAGGGACTTCGGTTCCCTTTGGGGTTCCCGTTGAACCTGACGTATAAATAATATAAGCTAAGTTATCAGGAGTAACTTGAGTTAATAAATTGTCAGAGGAATATTGACTAATATTTTCCCATTCTGACTCAATATTAATGACCTGTTGAATATCATTAACTGGTAGTTGATTAGATAAATGAGTTTGAGTTAAGAGTATGGGGCATTTTACATCTTCGAGCATGAAAGTTAATCTTTCTACTGGATAAGCAAAATCCAAAGGAACATAAGCCCCTCCTGCTTTAAGAATCCCTAAAATTGCGATTACCATCAAAGGCGATCTTTCAATACAAACCCCTACTTTATCCTCTAATTTTATGCCTAAAAATTTTAAATAATGGGCTAATTGATTAGCTCTTTGGTTTAACTCTTGATAGGTTAATTGTTCATTCTTATAAATGATTGCGATCGCATCAGGAGTCTTTTCTACCTGTTTCTCAAATAACCGATGAATACATTGATAGTCAATATCTTTGTTTAGAGAATCATTTTGATTTTCTGCCAATATTAATTGTTCTTCCTCCGCTTTAGTTAATAATGAAAATTCAGAGAGATGTAGTTCTGGATGATTCGCCATTCCTGCTAATAAGGTTTGCAAATGTCCAATCATACGCTCAATGGTTTCTGCTTCAAAGCGACGGGTATCATAGACAATTCTTCCTGATAGTTCTACATTAGGAATAATCACAACTGTCAAAGGATAGTTTGTTCTTTCTAAACACCGAATATCAGTAATTTCTAAGGTTTTTTCCGAAGCATTTTTCGAGGAATCTACTGGATAATTTTCAAATACCAAAATACTTTCAAATAAAGATATTTTAGGCGGAATATCACTATTTTTCTGAATATCAGCTAAGGAATAATAAATATAGGGTTCTTGTTCAAATTGCTGACTTTGTAATGCTTTTAACCAAGGAATCAATTGCTCTTTGCCAGAAATTTGTAATCGCACTGGTAAAGTATTGATAAATAGCCCCACCATTGCATCAATATTTGGCAACTCACTCGTGCGCCCAGATACCGTTGCGCCAAAAACAATATCCGTTTCTCCACTATAACGAGAAAGCAGTAAACCCCAAGCTCCTTGTACTAAATTATTAAGGGTTAAATGATGTTTTTGTGCCAATGATTGTAATTGATTCGTAATCTCAAAAGATAACTTAAAAGAAATTTCTTGATAACTTTCTTGTTGGGGTTGATTCTCAATCAATTTATCAACAACCAGAGGTATAGGTGCTTCAAACCCTTTAAGTCTTTGTTGCCAAAATTTCTTAGCTTGAGAACTATCTTGTTGCTGTAACCAACTAATATATTCTCGATAGGGATGACAGAATTTTAATTGTAAAGATTCACCTCGATTATAACTTTCATATAAGTCAAAAACCTCTTGAAGAATGATCTGCATTGACCAACCATCAAATAGAATATGATGATGACTCCAAATAAATTGATAACTGTCGGTTTCTAACTGTATTAAAGTAAACCGCATTAAAGGTGCCTGAGCAAGTTCAATTCCTGAAGCGCGATCACTTTTCAAAAACGACTCTAATGCTTCTTTTTGTTGTAAATTATCCCAATGTTTCCAGTCATAAACCATCCAAGGTAATTCTACTTTCTGACTGACCATTTGCAGAGGCTTTTCAATTTCTTCCCAATGAAAAGAAGTTCTTAATACAGGATGTTTAGCAACAATTTCTTGCCAAGCCTCTTGAAAAAATGAAAGATTCAATCGTCCTTTTAAGGTACAAACTAGCTGCTCAAAATACACCTCAGACTCTGGGGAATAAAGGGTATGAAAGAGCATACCTTGTTGCATCGGAGAAAGGGAATAAATATCTTCAATGTTATTCATTAAACCTACCTCGTTTTACCTTTCTTTTGATTGATTTTTGACAGGAACTTATCTAGCTGTTCTTGGCTAACTTGAGCAGCAGAAAAGTCTGATGGTGTATAACCTTTATCCTTGCATGACTGACAGTGAAGAATTAGGCTTTTTAAGACGCTCATAAATCCATTTGCCAATTTTTCAATGGTCTCTCGTTGATGAACTTTCTCACTATAAACAAATTGCATTTCTAATTTTTGAGAACGAATTAATCCACTAATTTCTAGCAAATGACTGCGGTTTCCCACAAGACTTCGTTCCGTTTTCCATTCTTTGACTTCTCCTAAAACCCCTGATGCGGATAGTACCTGATCAAATTGACCTAAATAATTGAAACTAACTTGTGCTTTCATCAAGTCCTCAAATTCTTTTTTAACCTCTTCATCTTTAGACAAATACTTTGAAACACCATAACCAATACCACGATTGGGTAAACGACGCAGTTGCTCTTTAACTGATTTTAAGGTTTCTGGAAGTTGTCCCGTTTTACTCCCTTCTAGTCGCACTGGAAATAAGGTGGTAAACCAACCAACAGTACGAGATAAGTCTATTACTTCAAATAAATCTTCCCGCCCATGGCCTTCTAAGTCAACCATTAAAGATTTTTCTCCTGTCCATTGGCTAAAACTTTCCAGTAAAGCAGTTAACAAGACATCGTTAATTTGGGTATTATAAACACCAGGAACATCTTGCAATAATCCACGGGTTTCTTCTTCATTCAAAGATAGGTTAATGACTTTAGCAAAGCTTAACTGATTGCTCTCTTTTGTCCAAGGATAATCAATAGGTAAGGAAACAATTTCTTCGGTTAATTGGGATAGCCAATAATCTTTTTCTTGTTTCAATTTTTCAGATTGACTATAGGTGACTAATTGGTTAGACCAATCTTGAAATGAAGTGGTTTTTAACGGTAATTTAATTTCTTGACCTTGACTAATTTGTTGATAGGCTGTAGCTAAATCTTCAAGTAAAATGCGCCAAGAAATTCCGTCTATCGCTAAGTGATGAATGACGATAAGTAATTGACTGGGTTGTTCATTTCCTAAGTTAAATAAAACAACTTTGACAATATCTCCTGTGGCTAGGTTTAGACTCCTTTGAGTTTCTTCATCTTTGGCTATAATGGCTGTTTTTTGCTGATCGGGAGACAGTTGTGATAAATCAATTACCTCTAAAGGTATTGCTTCTTTTGTGCTATCACTAATTTGAGTTAGATTTTCATCTTCTTGAAGATAATGCAACCGCAAAGCATCATGATGATTCAGTAATGCTTGTATAACTTGCTTTAACGGTTCTGGATTTACTGTTGCTGGAACTTCAATTAATGCTGATTGATTAAAGTAATTAACATCAGGTAAATCCTGCTCAAATAACCAATGTTGAATGGGCGTTAAAGGGATAATTCCTGTCACCAATTCTTGATTAGCTTTTATTTGCTGATCTGTTCCGACAACGGTAGCTAATTCGGCAATGGTTTGATACTGAAAAAGTTGCTTAGGACTTAATTGTAATCCCATTTGATTCGCTTTGGAAATCATCTGGATACTAATAATTGAATCCCCTCCTAGTTCAAAGAAGTTATCATGAATACTAACTTTTTCCAGTCTTAAGACCTCAGCCCAAATTGCTGTCAAACGTTCTTCTATCGGGGTTTTAGGGGCAGCAAACCCACTTTCTAAGGAAGTCGTTTCTGGAATCGGTAAAGCACGATGGTCAACTTTGCCATTATGAGTAACAGGAATTTCCTCTAGGAAAACAAAAGCAGAGGGAACCATATAAGGCGGTAATTTCTGCTTAAGATAGTGGCGGATTTCTTCGACTTTGTTTTCATGTTTATTACCTACAACATAAGCAACTAATCGCTTAATCCCTGGGCTATCCTCCCTGGCAATTACGACTGATTGTTTGATGGATGAATATTGATTTAAAACCGTTTCAATTTCAGTCAATTCAATGCGAAAACCCCGAATCTTAACTTGAGAGTCAATGCGCCCTAAAAATTCCAAATTACCGTTGAACTTATAGCGAACTAAATCCCCTGTCTTATAGAGTTTTTCCCCCGTTTTAAAAGGGTTATCTATAAATTTTTCAACCGTTAATTCTGGTTGGTTTAAATAACCCCTTGCTATCCCTAAACCCCCGATATGAAGTTCTCCAGGTACGCCAATAGGCATCGATTGTAGGTATTGATCTAAGATGTAAACTTGGACGTTATCAATGGGTTTTCCGATGGGAATTTCTGGTTGACTAATAGGGCTTTCTTCTAGATAGTGTAGGGTAGAGACAACGGTGGATTCTGTGGGGCCATAACTATTAACCAGTTGGGGATATTGTCCCACATATTCCTGCCACATTTTTACCCTTTCTGGTAACACTCGCTCACCTCCTAAAATTACCAGTCTCAAAGATGGCGGTAATCGGAGATTTTCTTGAATAATTTCACTGACTAATAAATGCCAGTAAGCGGTGGGTAAATCCCAAATTGTTACTGCTTTTTTCTGAGATTCTTGTATAAATGCTGAGACAGATTTCATCATTTCTTCTGTTCTCAAAACTAAGGTTCCCCCACAACTTAAACAGGGATAAATTTCTTCTGCTGCCGCATCAAAATTAATAGAAGCGAATTGTAAGACGGTATCTTGTGCGGTTATTTCATATTTTTTTATCGCACTTTGGGTAAAGTTAATCAAAGATTGATGTTCAATTAATACCCCTTTTGGTTGTCCCGTAGATCCTGATGTATAGATAACATAAGCAAGGTTTTTTTCATTTAATAAAAGTTCAGGATTCTGGCTACTTTCTTGAGCAATAGTGTCTTTTTGACTATCTAAACAAACCCATTGAAGTGCCTGTTGAGTTTTTAGATTTGCCCATTTTTCTAAAGTAACCACAATAGAAACTTGAGCGTCATTAACCATATAAGCCAGTCTATCTTCTGGATAGGTGGGATCTAGGGGTAAATAGGCTCCTCCTGCTTTGAGTATTCCTAATAGTCCAATGAACATTTCTAAGGAACGTTCCAGAAAAATGCCGACTAAGTCGTCAGGTTTAACTCCTAATGTTTTGAGATAATGAGCAAGTTGGTTTGCCTGTTCGTTTAATTGTTGATAGCTGAGGTATTTATCCTCAAATAGAACAGCGATCGCCTCTGGTGTTTTCTTGACTTGTTCTTCAAAGAGTTGATGAATTCCCTTAACTTTCGGATACTCAGCTTGAGTGTTATTCCATTCCACTAATAACTGATGTTTCTGTTGCTCTGTTAACAGAGAATATTGAGATAGTTTTTGATTGGGATTCGCTAAAATTCCTTGTAATAGGGTTTGATAATCTTCGACCATTCTGTTGATAGTAGATTCATCAAAAAGGTCAGTATTATATTCCCAAACCATCGTAATTCCTTCGGTCTCAATTCCTTTTGTTTCCGAAGTCGAATTACGTCCAACCCGTTGCTCAGAACGAGGAATAACCACAATATCTAAGTCAAATTTTGCCGAATTATTAGCAAGGGCATCATTCGGTTTAATGCTCAATCCAGGCAAATTCAAATCAGGTAACTGAGCATCATGGAAACTAAACATCACCTGAAATAAAGGATTATAACTTAAATGACGAACGGGTTTTAACACTTCGACGACTTTATCAAAAGGTAAGTCCTCATTGGCATAACCTTCTAGGGTAACTTGACGTACTTGCTCTAACAGTTGTTTAAAAGTGGGATTTCCCGAAACATCAGTACGAAGCACGATATTATTGACAATCATGCCAATAAGTCCCTCTGTCTCCCGCAACCGTCGGTTAGCCACTCCAGAACCCACACAGATGTCTTCTTGGCCTGTATAGCGATAAATTTGCGCCACAAAGACTGCAAACATACTCATGAAAAGCGTTACCCCCTCTTGGCGGCTTAGGCTTCTTAGAGGTTGACAAACATCTAAAGGAAGATCTACCCGTACTCTTGCTCCCCCATAGGTTTGCTCAGTTGGCCGAGGACGATCATAGGGTAATTCCAATAGAGGAGGAATACCCGCTAATTTTTGATGCCAATAGTTGAGTTGTGCTGTTGCTTCCTCTGTTTTCGTCCATTCTCGTTGCCAATGAGCAAAGTCCACAAACTGCAAGGAAGGTTCACTTAATGGAGAAGGTTTTCCTTGAGAAAAGGCTTGATAAAGGGCGACTAATTCCTTTAAAAATAAATTAAATGACCAGCCATCATGTACCATGTGATGTTCCACATGAATTAACACCCATTCTTGCTCATTTAATTTTAACAATGTCCAATGTATTAACGGTAATTGACTAATATCAAAGGGTTTGTGGATTGCCTGCTCAGTCAGTTTTTGAACCTCTTCTTGCTGTTTATCTTTGGAAATATTTTGTAAGTCAATAATGGGTATTGTAACGGGTTCGGGTGGATGAATGACTTGTACCAGTTTCCCCGCTACAGAGGGAAATGTGGTGCGGAATATTTCATGACGACGTAGAATTTCACTGATACTTTTTTCTAAAATAGATACATCTAAAAAGCCTTTAATGCGTAAACTTTCTTGAAATTGATAGGCGGTGATCGAGGGGGCTAATTGTTCAATAAAATAAACCCTTTCTTGAGCAAAAGAAACAGGCAAATAACCGTCCCGTGCAATAGGCTTGATTGTTTTAAAGCTAGTTGTTTTTTTATCTTGCTGTTGCTCTGTAATTGTTTGACTTAAATCTCCAATTGTGGGATTCTCCAACAATTTTTTAAAGGAAACTTCAATCTCAAAAATATCCC
Source organism: Microcystis sp. M49636_WE2 (assembly GCF_030065375.1). NCBI lineage: Bacteria > Bacillati > Cyanobacteriota > Cyanophyceae > Chroococcales > Microcystaceae > Microcystis > Microcystis sp. M49636_WE2. The sequence goes on from NZ_JASJFG010000083.1 coordinate 37,413, forward strand.
GTATTCGAGATAAAATTTGTGTGGCAATTAGGGAATGTCCCCCCAAGTGAAAAAAGTTGTCATTGACCCCAATTTTTTCTAATCCAAATACTTGATGCCAAATTTTTGCTAATTTTTCTTCTTGGTGATTACGAGGGGCAATAAAGGGAGTTTGACGCTCGTTCCCGTCATAATCTGGTACGGGTAAAGCTTTACGATCAATTTTTCCATTGGGACTAAGGGGCAACTCATTTAATACAACAAAAGTCGCAGGAATCATATAGCTCGGAAGCTTATTCTTCAAAAATTGTTGCAGAGTTACGGTTAAATTTTCCTCGGTTGAATGGGGAACAAGATAAGCAACTAATCTTTTATTTCCCAGAGGATCTTCTCGATCAATAACAACGGCTTGAGCGACTTGATGATGTTGCAGTAAAACGGTTTCAATTTCTCCTAATTCAACTCTAAAACCGTTGATTTTAACTTGATGATCGACTCTTCCTAAATACTCTAAATTACCGTCGGCTAAATATCTGCCTAAATCTCCGGTTTTATATAATCTTTCTGAGGGGCTAAAGGGAGCTTGAATAAATTTTTGAGCAGTTAATTCTGGACGATTCAAATAACCCCTGGCAAGCGCAGTACCCCCGATATAAATTTCTCCTGGTGTTTCAGGAGGAACGGTTTTTAAGGTTTCATCTAAAACATAAACTGAAATATTTTCTCCTAAACTCTTTCCAATAGGAATTTCTGTCCTGTTGCGTTGACTTTGTGTTAATTGTGATAGGCGACAAAGGCTTACCGCAATTGTCCCTTCCGTAGGGCCATAAACATTAATTAATTCAGGAAAATTTCCTACATTTTTAAACCACATTCTCACCAATTCTGGTTGAACTCTTTCTCCGCCGATAATGACTAATCGCAAGCTGTCTGGTAATGCTATTTTACTCTTAACTAATTCATTGACTAATAAATGCCAGTAAGCGGTGGGTAAGCTCCAAACAGTTATTTGCCAATCTTGGGATTTTTGAACAAATGAAGGAATAGAACTGATCATTTCTTCAGTTCGTAAGATTAAGGTAGCACCAGAACAAAGAGTAACATAGATTTCCTCTGCGGCCACATCAAAACTGATAGAGACAAATTGAAGAGTGCGATCGCGTTTAGTTATCTGGTATTGAGCGATCGCTAGTTTAGTAAAATTTACCAAGGATTGGTGTTCAATCATCACCCCCTTCGGTTTTCCCGTTGATCCCGATGTGTAGATGACATAGGCTAAATTCTCAGGATTTACAGTATTAACCAGATTCTCCTGACTATGACTGGCAATTTTTGGCCATTGACTATCTAAACAAACTACCTGTCCTTTATAGTCGGAAATTAAGTTAGACCATTGCGCTTGCGTGACCAATACAGATATTTGAGCATCCTGCACCATGTAGGTCAATCTTTCCCTGGGATAAGTCGGATCGAGCGGTACATAGGCTCCCCCTGCCTTAAGAATGCCCAATAAGCCAATGATCATCTCTAGGGAACGATCAACACAAAGTCCCACCAATGTCTCGGACTTAACCCCCAAGGTTCGCAAATAATGGGCTAGTTGATTCGCTTTAGTATTTAATTCCTCATAGGTCAATTGCCCTTGTTCTGACAGGACAGCCACCGCTTCGGGTGTGCGTTCAACTTGGATTTCAAATAATTGGTGAGTGCATTGATTGAACATGGGAAAAATACCTAGAGAAGTCGGTGGCTAGAAGTCCTAGTCTTGAACAATAACATAGAAGATCGCTAAATTACAAGGCGATCACTTAAAAAAATCTGTATTTGACGGGGTGACAAGAGCCTCTGATAAATATGGCACTTATCGGTATCTCGACGTACAGTTTTTTTTACAAAGCTTGCTGAGTAAGGATTTTAGCTTTTTGTCTGCACGGTTTAATTAAGCAAAGTGCTGTATATTCTTATCAACCTCAATTGTCAACATTCCACATTGGCAGTAATATCAATACTGTAAGTCATTCAATTTATCGGCGGGACTTTGTGGCAATTTGGCTCTTCTGGCTTACTAGCTTAAATTGTATCATAGCGATACAAAAAAACGGGTGTTAATCATGGAATCCTTAACGTAAAAGGCTTTTATCCAGTATTAGCTTTATTTACCATTGTAAAACCAGATGAGTCAGCAATTTTAATGAATTAATGAATTAGAGGAAAAATGGAAACTCTTCCTATTAAAATTTCAGATACGACCTTACGAGATGGGGAACAACAAGCTGGATTGTTCTTTCCCCATAAAATGAAACAGGAATTTGCCCATTTAATTTCTCAAACAGGGGTATCTGAGATCGAAATAATGCCTTGTGTTTGTGATGACGAAACGAAATTAGTCAAAACCTTAGTAGCAGAAGGATTAAAGCATCAAATTGTTGCTGCCACACCGATCAAAAAGGATTTTATAGATATAGCTAAAGACTGTGATCTTGGTCAGATCGTACTTTTTAAAGGGCTTTCTGATCGCTTACTTTTTCTACGCGATCATGAAATCTCTCAGATGAAAGAGTTTCAAGGCAAGACCATTGATGATGACATTCCGGATCACATTATTAACCGAATCCGTCAAAATGCCATTGATGAAATTGTTAACCATTTACGCTATGCAACTCAGGAAGCAGGATTAAGGGTAAAATTTGCGATCGAGGATGCCTCAAGGGCCGATTTTGACTTTTTGGTTGAGTGCTTGCGTACCTTCAGTCCTTATGTTGAAGACTTTTACCTCTCTGATACCGTTGGGGTTTTGACTCCCGAAAAAAGTTATATTTGGGTTAACGATCTCTTGCAAAGCACTACAGAGGTCAATCTAGGAGTACACTACCATAATGATTTAGGCTTGGCTTTAGAAAATACCTTACAATCAGTTATGGCAGGCGCGACCATCGTTTCGGGAACCTTTGGCGGCATTGGTGAGCGTTCAGGAAATGTTGCCATTGAGCAGGTATTAAACGGCTTAAAAATTCGCTTTGGCATTGAAGTCGAAGGCATTAACTATGAGGCGATCGCCCCAGTTCTGGATTATATGGAACAAAAAGGCATTCGTCCCGCCGCTCCTTACTCCCAACAAGCACAACGCCATGAATCTGGCATTCACGTCAATTCGTTGTTAGTAGATCCCAAAAGTTATGCCGTGTTGCCCCACAACACGATTGAAATTCTCTTTGGAAAATGGAGTGGTGCCAGCAATTTCCGTTATCTATTTGAAAAAGAACTCAATCATCCCCAACCCAAGGAACAATATGAGAAAATGCGCTCTGTGATCAAAACCTTAGCTGTAGAACAAGAACGATATTTTACCGCCGAGGAGGTGGTGGAGTTATGGAAAAATGGCATCTTTGAATAAATCATCCTATCGTATCGTTGCCATCCCAGGAGAAGGTATTGGGCCTGAAGTCGTCGAAGCGTCCTTAACCATTCTGCGCCAAGTTGCCCAACTTGAGGGATTTGCCTTAACTATAGACTATGGCTTGCTCGGTGGCATGGCCTTAGAAAAATTAGGTAGTACTTTTCCCCCAGAAACTAGCCAACAGTGTGAAGGGTCTGATGGCATTGTTTTTGGGGCAGTGAGTCAAGGGGGACTTCTAGAACTACGGAGGCACTTCGACTTTTTTATTAATCTGCGACCCATTCGCAGTTGCCCAGGTTTACTGCATACATCCAGTCTGCGACCTGAGAAAGTACAAAATCTCGATATTTTAATCGTTCGAGAACTGGTCAGTGGCATCTATTTTGGCTCGGCGGGGCGGGGTACGGATGAAAAAGGGGCCTACGGCTATCACACCATGTGCTATTACGATCGAGAAATTCGTCGTATTGCCAAGGTAGCCCTCCAAAAAGCTCAGGAACGTCGAGGTTTACTGACCGTTGCCCACAAAGAAAATGCCCTACCTCAGATTCCTTGGACTCGATTGGTACAAGAGGAAGCTACCAATTTTTCTGATGTGGTGGTGTCCCCAATGCTCGGTGATAACTTAGCCATGCAACTGGTTCTCAATCCTCAACAATTTGATGTGATTTTGGCAGGGAATATGTTTGGGGACATTCTCAGTGATATTGGTGGAGCGTTGGTGGGTTCCATTGGATTATTGGGATCAGCCAGTCTCAATGACCAGGGTTTGGGGATGTATGAAGCCATTCATGGAACTGCCCCAGATATTGCTGGCAAGGGCATTGCCAACCCTTTGGGTACTCTAGCGGGTTGTGTTTTGATGCTACAACAATGGGGAGAAATCAAGGCCGCCCAACGGATTCTTAATGCCCAGGAGCGACTTTTAGGCAAAGGATACCGCACTGCCGATTTGTTCCCTCAAAACCAGGAAACTTTGGTCAATACGGCTACCCTCGTTGACCTATTCCTTGAAGAAATTTCCCTTGAACAACCTACTGAATGAGGAGTTTAATCCATGACTGATGCTAACAAAATCCTCTACCTGGGAAATGATATTAATACTGACGATATTATTCCCGCTAAAAGAGGGACGAACGATGATCCAGACCACTTAAAACAATATGCTTTAGAACACATCATTGGCGTGGGAGAACTACTCAAGTATGATGAGATCGAAGCAGGGGATAATTTTGGCTGTGGCTCAAGTCGGGAAATTGCCCCCATTGCCCTCAAAGCGGCTGGAATTAAAAAGGTTAAAGCGCGATCGTTCGCCGAAATTTTCTATCGTAATAGTATTAATATTGGACTACCCTTGGAAATTATTGGGGAAACGGAACGCAACCCTGTGGTAGAAGCGATCGCCAACGAGGGCGGCTTAATGGCCTTTAATCAAAAGCGTCGTCAAGGCAAGGTTAAAATTCCGCCCAGTATCACCCCTGCCCGTCCCATGACCAGGGTAGAAAAGATGTTAGCAAAAGCTTCGGGCAATGATTATGTCAAACCAGGGGAAGGGGTGTTTGCCAAGATTGATCTGGCTTTATCCCATGACGCGGTGGCTAGTTCGGTCGCGAAGGTATTTTATGACAATTATGGAAAAACCGCCCAATTATGGGATCCGCAACGGGTGGTATTAGTCGCTGATCACTTTATCCAAATTAATGACATTCGCCTTGATAACAAAGCCCCGGTTATGTATGAGCAGATGGTCAAATTTGCCCAAGCTCAAGGCTGTCATCTGTTGGATGTCGTGTCTCCAGGGGAAGCGGCTGGTATCTGTCATGTGTTGCTCCCAGAACAGGGATTTATTCGCCCCGGAATGATCATTGCAGGAACGGACTCCCATACCTGTACCTATGGAGCCTTAGGAGCCTTTTCCACAGGGGTGGGAACCACAGATATGGCCAATATTTTTGCAATGGGGGATATGTGGATACGAGTCCCACCCACTTTGGTGTTTGAGTTATCGGGAACCCTTCCTCCTCAGATTAGTGCCAAGGATATTATCTTATTTATTCTGGGCAAATTGGGCTGTGGGGGAGCCACCAGCAAAGTCATGGAATTTCGCGGCTCTATCATTGAACAATTGCCCTTAGATGAACGCCTGACCTTGGCTAATATGGCCATTGAATGTGGTGCCATGTGTGGTTTAATTGCGGCGGATGAAGTGACAAACGATTATGTTACCAGTCGCACACCAATCGGGTTTGAAGACGCGTGCGCGAAGCGTGCCTTTGGCATCGCTGACCCCGATGCCGAGTATGAGGCTATTTATCAATTTGATCTGAGCCATTTGGAACCCCAGGTTGCCCGTCCCCCTAAACCAGATCAGGTAGTTAACATTACTCAATTAGAAGAGGTTCCTATCACCAAAGCTTTCATCGGCTCTTGTACCGGCGGAAAACTCTACGATCTCGCTCAAGCGGCGGCGGTATTAAAAGATCGTCAGGTTGCCCAGGGGGTAGATTTATTCGTGGTGCCAGCTTCGATGGAAGTACGTCAAAAAGCTGAAGAATTGGGCTATCTTGCCATTTTTGAGAAATCTGGAGCGCAAATACTAAAATCTGGCTGTGGAGCTTGTATTAACTCAGGAAAGGGAGTATTAGACAAGGAAGAAACGGGAATCTATGCCACCAATCGTAATTTTAAAGGACGCAGTGGCGACCCTACCGCTAAAAACTATTTGGCTTCCCCCAGAACGGTCGCAATTTCGGCTGTCAAAGGAAAAATTACTGCCAATCTTGATTAATAGTTACTAATTCTGTACGCAAATATTGCATCTAGAATTAGCTTTGTACGCTTTGACCCGTACTGGGTTAACTACGAACCTCTCTATCGGATTCCCGCTAAAGGCGGCCTCTCCGACTACCTTTCTTCCAATATTTAA
>NZ_JASJFG010000017.1:0-1011 GCF_030065375.1 Microcystis sp. M49636_WE2
AATCGCCCCCATAAGCGTAATGCCTTCCGTCCGAAGACAGTTTTTGAGCTTTACGACGCTTTCTGTGATGCTCGCGAGGATGCCCGCATTGGGGTAGTATTGCTCACGGGTGCGGGTCCCCACAGCGACGGCAAATATGCTTTTTGTTCTGGCGGCGATCAGACGGTGCGCGGTCAGGCGGGTTATATTGGCGATGATGGCGTACCCCGGCTCAATGTGCTGGATTTACAGAAATTAATTCGCTCCATCCCCAAGGTAGTTATCGCGCTGGTGGCAGGTTATGCGGTCGGGGGCGGTCATGTTTTACACTTGGTTTGTGATTTAACCTTAGCGGCGGATAACGCCGTTTTTGGTCAGACCGGTCCGAAAGTGGGCAGTTTTGACGGCGGTTTTGGCTCTAGTTATCTGGCCCGGGTAGTCGGTCAGAAAAAAGCTCGCGAGATTTGGTTTCTCTGTCGGCAGTATAACGCCCAACAAGCGTTAGAAATGGGTTTGGTTAACCATGTCGTCCCGGTAGAGGAATTAGAGCAGGAAGGGGTTAAATGGTCCTTAGAAATTCTCGAAAAAAGTCCCTTGGCGATTCGCTGCCTAAAATCGGCTTTTAATGCTGATTGTGATGGTCAAGCGGGTTTACAGGAGTTAGCGGGTAATGCCACTTTACTCTACTATATGACCGCCGAAGGAGCCGAAGGTAAACAGGCTTTCCTCGAAAAGCGTCCCCCCGATTTTAGTCAATATCCTTGGCTGCCCTAATCAGTGAGCAGTGAACAGTGAACAGTAATCAGTGAAAAGAAAGCAGAAAACCGCCGTGTAATACTGCTCACTTAATACTCCCTACTCCTACTGATCACTGATCACCGATCACTGATAAGCTATGCTAGTTTAGAGAGAGTAGTTAGGTTCGGTAGCAGCATTGGTTTCAAACAGAAGTGGTTTTTCCCTGATGGCCTTGACTGGGTTGTGTCCGATCTCCTTCTCGAAATGGCTGTGATATTGGGAGACAATCCATGA
>NZ_JASJFG010000943.1:0-1610 GCF_030065375.1 Microcystis sp. M49636_WE2
CACATAGCCCAAATAATCGGTTTTTAGCTCATCGACCACAAAGGGGACAAAAATCGGGTAATCGGCATCAGAAAGGCGAATATGACGAAATTTACCGATACTGGGCGAGATTTTATCCCAGATACCCAAGCCTGTAAAAATTCGGCTGGACATCAGCGAGAGGGCATAAGCTTGACGACGGGAGGCGGCCACCTCTAGGGGACGTTCCTCGATCATAGCGATATTTAATCCTGTATTTTTTAAAGCCACCGCTAGGGTGGTCCCGACTATACCGCCCCCGACAATGATTAAATCGTAGCTGTCCCGTCCTAACATATAAATATTTTTCTCAAAGATAATCAGTGACTACAATGATCTATTCTGACACGATTTTCGGGGTTGCTGTCGGGTTTGATGGTCTTCACCCCACCTAGCCATTGATAGACTTTCAAGGGTTTTGTCCTTTGCCGAGAGTTTCGGGTTAGGGTTAAGTAAGTGTTTTGGCTCTCTGGCAAGAGCGCCCCTCGTCAACTAGGAAATCACCATGGAACTTTATCAACGAATAGCCGATTTTTATGACTCCTCTAGTGGACTGTGGGAAAGGATTTGGGGCGAACATATGCACCATGGTTACTACGGTCGCGGCGGCAAGATTAAACTCGATCGCCGTCAGGCACAAATTGATTTAATAGAAGAATTATTAACTTGGGGTCATGTCACCGGTGCTAATCGGATTCTTGATGTAGGTTGTGGTATTGGTGGCAGTAGTCTTTATCTGGCCGAAAAATTTCACAGCCAAGCGGTGGGGATTACCCTTTCCCCGGTACAAGCCGCTAGAGCCAGCCAAAGAGCGCAAGAGTTCAATTTAGAAGAACAAGTCAGTTTTTGTGTGGCTGATGCCCTAAAAACCCCTTTTCCTGACGATAATTTTGATCTGGTCTGGTCATTGGAAAGTGGCGAACATATGCCCGATAAAAGGCAATTTCTGCGGGAATGTTATCGGGTTTTGCAGCCCGGAGGGACTTTTTTGATGGCTACTTGGTGTCATCGTCCCACCACTTCCCTGGCCGGTAATTTAACGGAAGGGGAGATTAAACTATTAAACGAGATTTATCAGGTTTATTGTCTGCCCTATGTGATTTCTTTGCCAGAATACGCCGATATTGCCCGTGAAGTTGGCTTTCAAGACCTAAAAACCGATGATTGGTCCCTATCGGTGGCGGCCTTTTGGGATGTGGTGATTGACTCGGCCCTCAGCACAGATGCGATCGCTGGTTTGTTAGCAAGCGGTTACACTACTATCCAAGGAGCTTTATCTTTAGGGTTAATGCGGCGCGGTTACGAGTCGGGTTTAATTCGTTTTGGCCTACTGCAAGGGAAAAAATAATCAGCTTGGCGATGATTACAGTGCAGCGATTGATAATTAGGCGTTGTCAGATCAGAATAGGAAAGATGCAATGCAATCCTTGCTATCAAAGTAATTTGAGTTTCGGTGCTGATTCGGATCATCTTTCAATTTGACAACGCCAATTTTTCCCCAATCCAGTCTTTGACAATAGCTTGTAACGGTAAATCACGACGCTGACTTTCTTGCTCAAGAGCCTCTACCATCCATGAGGGAAACTCAAACG
>NZ_JASJFG010000606.1:0-4430 GCF_030065375.1 Microcystis sp. M49636_WE2
AACGCCTTGGGAGAGTCCGACCTCTGGGTTTTTAATGGAGACATTGAGAATCTAAGCTGTCTCGTTGAACAAGGAATTTCTAACAGCGATGTGGAAAGAATCCCCCGTCACAGCGTAGCTTGACGGTGGGAGTATGTCAATGTAATCTCATGGCGATAGATAGTAACTTTAGGCAAATTAAATTTTTTAACTTTTCTGTTTTCTTATTGCCCAAATTAGCCAGATTGTTGTAAGCTTATGACCCAACTACAACCCGATATATTCGTCAACAATCGTCCCGATACCGATGGAGACGAGGAAGAAGACTACTTCGATTATTTTTATGATGAACCGGGTAGTGAACCGGGGACATTAATTATCGAACCGGATGCCAAACCCTCGCGGATTATTTTAATTGACTACGATGAAGATAACGCCGTTCGCAAGGTGGATATTACCCCCAATGCTTGCGCCCCCTATATTGGCACAAATACCGTGTCTTGGATGGATATTCAAGGGTTAGGGAGTGAGACGGTTTTAAAACAGGTGGGAGACATTTTTAATCTGCATCCTTTGTTATTAGAAGATGTGGTTAATGTGCCGCAGCGACCCAAGTTAGAGGACTATAACAATCAATTGTTAGTGATTTCTCAGATGGTGCGACTGAAAGAAGATGAAAGCGGTTTTGATACAGAACAAGTGAGTTTTGTCTTGGGAAAACGCTATCTTTTAAGTTTTCAAGAGGAGGAATTACAGGACTGTTTTGAGATAGTGAGAGATCGAATTCGCACTTCCCAGGGACGAGTACGGAAATCGGGGGCGGATTATTTGACCTATTTATTATTAGATACGATTATCGATGGTTATTTTCCCGTGGTAGAACACTACGAAGATCGGATTGAAGCGTTGGAAGACGCGATTATTAGTAATCCCGATCGAGATACAATGCAGGAAATCTATGATGTCCGTCGGGAATTATTGGCACTGCGTCGCTTAATTTGGCCGATGCGAAATGTCCTACATTTACTCATGCGTGACCATCATGGTATAGTCAGCGATGAAGTACAAATTTATTTTCGGGATTCCTACGACCACGTCATTCAAATTCTGGAAATTATCGAAGCTTATCGAGAATTAGCGGCGAGTTTGATGGATGTTTATATGTCCACTATGGGCAATAAATTAAACGAAATTATGAAGTTTTTAACCGTAATTTCGACGATTTTTATTCCCTTAACTTTTATCGTTGGTGTCTATGGCATGAACTTCGAGAATATGCCAGAATTAAAAGGAGAATGGAGTTACTTCATGGTCTGGTTAGTCATGTTAGCCGTAGCGGGAGGCTTGATTTTCTACTTCTGGCGCAAAGGTTGGTTTAAACCAATTTATTCCCTTAAAGAGGAAGCAAAAAGTTAGATAGGGTTGGCTGAAAAAGTTTGTTGGTGGGGTTAGGAGACAGGAGACAGGAGACTATTTTATTTATTCTCCCATCTCCCCGCACCCCACTTCCCCAATAGACATCTCCAAAAATTATAACCCAGTCACAGCTTGCTTTTGGTCTATGTACTAACTAAACAGTTCGATGGCTGTAATGTATATCTATCTTTGCTAATTCAATTTTACTGAAAAAATATGAGGCAATTAAAATAATTTTTATTCGGGTAGATTCCTTAACTAGAAAGACTTTTAGTCTTGAGATTATATTAGGTCGAGGTCTAATTCATAATTCATAATTCATAATTCATAATTCATAATTCCCACTCCCGACGACAAACTTTTGCGACAAACCCTAATTATTCCACCACAAATGCGAGGATTTGGCCTTTGTAACTGCCGAAGCGAATCTGTAAACCCGACTCTAGGGGAACTTCTTGGTTATGTACCTGCTTCCAGTGGCCATCTTGGTAGATAAAAGTACCAAAACGGGAGAAATCTTCGAGAAAGTATTGATAGTCGGGATGATCGGCATTTTTACGGCAAATTATCCGACAATGGTTTTTACTAACCCATTTTTCAGTAATCTGTAGATCATTTTCCATGTTCCGTCCTATATTCATGCCACCACCACGGATTGACAATTTTCTTTCGGGACGATCGAGATAGTATAAGAAAGCGGCGGGCATGGTTCCGCAGACATTGGGCATAACCGTCGGTGATTGAGTCTCATCAAGGGTTTGCAGCAATTGCCCGTCGAATTCTGGGTGCATATAGAGAATCGGCAAAGTCCAAGCGGGCTGATTGTACTTGTAGAGGGTTAATAACTGCTGCCTGGCGATACGAACGGCCTGATCGATAGGGACTCTCGGACCGGGAAACAAGTTGGACATCTGCGCTTCTTTGTCTTTGAACCCGAAGAGGGTGCGGGTAAAAATTTCGATAAAACTCAAGGCCTCTCTATCGGCGATCGCATCTCGCATGGCCAAAACTGCGGGAACGCCGTGGTGAATCAAGACTTCCGCCAGACTGCTGCGGGGGATCATCTCCTGACCCGATTTAGCGGGATAAGCACCCCAACAGGCATTAAAAACGGTTAAAATGACTTGATTTCTCACTAAAGCTTGGGCCAACTCCGTCCCGTTTAGCTGTTCTCCTGTCCGCAGAAATAGGGAACCGCCATTGGGGGCGGCGATTCCGTGGCCAGCGTAGAAAAAAGCTTGATATTTACCCGTATCCAAGGCCCTGGTCAGTTCTTCGGCCCCCGGTCGAATTAAGGTATCGACTTTGATTTTCACTCCCCAATTCTGAGGGAGGGAACCACTGCCCCCAGGAGAGATGGCCCGGATAAGATTGGCGGCCTCGGATTCGAGTGCCTGGTCGGAATTAGTTTCTCCACCCGTATTAATGGCGGTGAGGTTGAGGGAACTAGCGGCGGTTTTAATCTGTTTTTCCCCGATAACTAAGAGAATATTGAGACTATTACTCGGTTTTATCGGTGGTAGTGGTTCCACATCGCTGGTGGTGCGGCTAAAGAGTATATTCGGATGCAGAGATATAGCCTGTTTACCCGCTTGCTGCATAATTTCCCAGGGCAGCAAAATTAAATAGGGGTTGCGACATTCCAAGCGAATTCGCAGGGGCTGATTTTTGCCGAGGGCGATTCCCTGACTTTGGGCGAAACTTTGACCAATTGATGCTTGAAATAACCATTGCCAGAGACTAATACCTAGTTTCTGCATTAATTGACCGCCATAACTGCCGCCTTCTCCCGAAAGAGTCAGTTTAGGTCGGGAATTTCCCTCTAATTGCTCTAACATCGGCAAGGTCGGCATTTTTTCCAGACAGAACATTTCCTGCCATGCCATCCATTCCGTGGTTAGACTCTCGGTCCATTCACAGTCATGATGCACATATCCCCCCGGTAGGGGTGCTTTCGTCACCCAACGGGCGAAATGATTACTCGTGGCTAAACTAGAGATCGCTAAATTTAGACTAGGGATGGCATCATCGGTCATTGTGGCTATTGAGAAGTCTATAGAATGTTATTCTAGAGGATTTCTGAAAGCTAAGGAAGAGTATTAAGTAGCTGGTTATAATTAAATCAAAAATAGATTTTAGGTTCGATCCCCCCTGCCCCCCTTGATAAGGGGGGTGCCGATAGGCGGGGGGATCCCCCCTGCCCCCCTTGATAAGGGGGGTGCCGATAGGCGGGGGGATCCCCCCTGCCCCCCTTGATAAGGGGGGTGCCGATAGGCGGGGGCATCTGACAACTTTTAACGCCTACCTACTTATTCTAGAGGATTTCTGAAAGCTAAGGAAGAGTATTAAGTAGCTGGTTATAATTAAATCAAAAATAGATTTTAGGTTCGATCCCCCCTGCCCCCCTTGATAAGGGGGGTGCCGATAGGCGGGGGGATCTGAAAGTTTTTAATACCTACCTACTTAAGTCACCAATAAACAACAAAGTTCAATAATTTTGGTTTGCAAAGTTGCCAAAGGTTCTGCACCCCGCTTGAGACGATATTCTAATTCGAGAAGTATGGGCAAGGTGGCGAGAAGTTGTTTAGAAGAAAAGGATTGTATCTCTTTGCGAATGAAATACAGTCGCTTGGGATTGGCAATTTCGGCGGCGGCGGCGATATTTTTGTCGTCTTTTTCTCCTTCTTCAATTTTTAATTTCACTATTGCCCAAGTGCGAAATTGACCCACTAGGGTGGCAGTAATACCTAGGGGGTTCTCGTTGCGATTTAATAATTCATTGACTAATTCTAGGGCCTTGCCTGTCTCCCGTTTTAAAATAGCACCGGCTAACTGTAAGCTGCTTTGATTGCTGGCATTGACTAAGCTTAAAATGTCCTTTTTGTCAATAGTTACCGCCGAATTATTTTTAAATAAACGCAGTTTTTCTAACTCCATCCACAACAAGCGGCTGTTATTTCCCACTGATTCTGCTAAGAGTTCGATCGCATCGGGGGTTAATTTTACCCCCACTTCTTTGGCAATTTCCCTAACTC